>NZ_JBHYMC010000065.1:0-40765 GCF_042742535.1 Streptomyces sp. NPDC058880 | reverse complement strand
TCGCGGGTCGGTGTGGTGAGGGTACCGGCGACTTCTGCGGGCGGCGCCGTCCTCCGGACGGCGCAGCCCGAACCGCCGAGAGTCGATGGCCCGGACCGCCGATCCGGCTGTCAGCCAGTGGCGGGAGGGTAAACGCTGTCAACGGTGTCCTGGTCGGTGCTGGTCTGCCACTCCATGACCTTGCTGCCGTCGGTGCGTTCCAGGACGCAGCGGTCTGAGCGGAACCAGATGCTCGGGGCCAGCCTCTCACTGTTGGCGGGGTAGGAGCGCTCCACCGTGACCGTGGTGCTGCTGGAGTTCGTGGTCTCGGCGGTGACCGAGATGCCGGTGGTGGATTCCACCTCGCGGGCGTTGGTGGCGGACATGCCCACTGTGGTGCCCTGGGACTCCGTCTTCGGGATCTGCCCGCTGTGGTCGTAGGAGGAGACGACCTTGTAGAAGCCGTACCGCTTGAGGAGGTAGTACGGGCTCTCCTGGGCCTTGCGAGCCTGCCCCAGAGCGGGGTCGGTGACCAGTGGGCAGGGCAGGATTGTGGTGCCGATCAGGACCTCGGGCGTCGTGTGGGGGTTGGGCCGGGTGTACGCGGACGGGGCGGGTACCGGGCCGGCTCCCAGGCCGGTGGGGCCGAACAGGCCGTCGTCCTCGTTGCGGAGGGTGTAGCCAGTGCCCTCCGGCCGTAGGATCCAGATCTGGCTGTTGCGGATGTTGACGTTGGTGGTCCCGTACTGCGGGCTGTCGAGGTTGCCCCGTACCGTGCCGCTGGAGTAGTTGTCCGCAGTCAGGATCGTTCCGCCGACCTTCTGCTCGACGACGTATTCGCCGTTGTCCAGGCTCAGCACCTTCCAGGTCTGGGCCAGTCGCCCCTGGCCACTCGCGACCGACGGGTAGATCGTGGCGTAGCTGCTCGCGCTGAAGTCGGCGCTGGCCAGGTAGCGACCCCCGTGCGCTTGTTCTTCAGCCGGTACGAGTAGCCCACTTCCGGCCACGGCGAGCTCGTCCCGCCAGGCCCGAACTTCCGCTAGCTGCTTGGTGCGCTGTTCCTCGATCTCGTTCAGTCCCGTGCGCCGCGCGGTGATGCATCTCCGCAATTCGGCATCCAGCGTGCACAGGATCGTAGAAGGCCGTTCGCACGCAAGGCGCAGAAACCGGCAAGCCGACCGCACCGTCAGACGATCTGCGCACCAGACGTGAACCCAGGACCAACGGTGGCAGCCCGAGATCCGCTCACACCAGCCTTTTCAACTGCGACTTCACGTTGGCCGAGGCTCAGTGCAGGGCTCTGCCGGGACGGCTCGGACGGCGCGCCCTCAGACGGATCCGCCGGAACGCGGTCAGTCCCGGGGTCTGGGGGAGTGACGGCGTGGGGTCGGCGGTGGGGGCTCCGGATGGTCGGGCCGGGCCGAGGAGTGTCAGGCCGGCGAAGCGGCTCCGGAGTGTGCGTACGGGCAGGAGGGCCTGCCGGCCGCATGGTCGAGCACGGTCAGTCGAGCACGCTCAACGGTCACCGGGAGAAGCGGGAGATGCTGTCCAGCTCCGTATCCAGATGCCACCAGTAGCAGGGGTGGTGCTGCTCCCGACCGAACGGCACGAGGGTGTGGGTGCGGTCGAGGAAGGCCTTGAGCGGACGGTCGACGACGGCGAGCAGCGCTTCCTGCCGGTTGGCTCGAAGGCGGATCAACACCCGCTCGCCGTAGGGTTGTTCCATCGGAGAGACCGTCACGTCGCCTTCTCCGCAGGGGTGTCCGAGGCCGTCCAGGAGGAGCGCTCGGGCGAAGCGCCAGCTGTTCGTGGAGCCGTCGGGCAACGGGATGTCGAGGCGCACCGCGAGGGGGTCGCAGGTGTCGTACTTCATGCGCACCGGGATCCGGTGCGGGGGACCCTCGGTCGGCACGATGTCCATCGGGACCTCCTCGTCGACGAGCTTGCGCACAGGTCGTTCCTTCCTCGTTCTTCGCTTCCACGGCGTCCGCGGCCCCGTGGCACGGCGGCGGGCGCCGCGCACGGGAGCGCGACGGCTCCCGTCGTCACGGGGATCCGGATGCGGCGGGGGAGCTGCTGACCGAAGAGCGGGTACGGGAACGGACAGGCCGATCTGCTCGGTGGTTGGCGTGATCACGCGAGGTTCAACGAAGGGCGGCCGCACCACGTCACCGTGCGGGTTCTGCCGCTCGCGGGGCGGCCCCGGCCGATGCCGGGCGGGCCGGGGGACCTCCTCCGCGTCCCGGCCGGCCGGACGAACGAGCACAGACCGTTAACGCTGGGCTCAACGAGCTGTGCAGATCTCGTCGTCGGTCGGGCCGGCCCGGGCGCCGAGGATGGATGCATCGACGACGAGAGGAAGCCACCCTGGCGAACCCGGTGCCCGAGGCGTGCAAGAGCCCGAGGGACCGCACGCACGCGAGCGGAGCACGCGCCGGACCGGGGCGCCACCGAGACCGCGGTCACCTCGGTCGGCCGGCCGGATGCTGTGCGAGTGACCCGCCGCCGTGCTGCGGGGGCCGGCAGCGGTGGCGGCGCCACTCGCGCTGGGCGTGCTCAACGCCGTGTTCGCCCTGCGAGGAGGAGGCCCGCGAGCTGTACGACAGCTTCGCCGTCCCCGCCCCCGGCGAACCCCTCTTCCAGGCCGCCGCGGCCAACCTCAACCCGTGGACCGAAGCGGCCGTGGACACCACGGCCGCCGACAGCGGCCCCCTTCTGATCATCTCCGGCGAGAGAGACCACACCGTCCCCTGGGCCATCGCCAACGCCTCGTACAAGAAGCAGGCCCACGACGAGCACGCCGTCACCGAGATCACCGAGATCACCGAGATCAACGGCCGCGGGCACTCCCTCACCATCGACCACGGCTGGCGCCAGGTCGCCGACACCGCACTCGCCTTCGTCCGGCGGTTCGCCGAACCCGGCGCGTGACGGCCCCGTCGAGCCGACCGGCCCGCCCGCCACCGCGGAGGCCGAGGCCGACCGCCCAAGACGGGCCGCGCACGTACGTCCCGCCCTGCATGCGGCGCCCCGCCGCAAGTCCGGCGGAACGCGCGGCCGAAGGGGTGCGTACCGGCCAACCTGCCGGTGGGCGACGGCAGCCCTTCGCACGCCAGCCGGAACGCCGGTGCTGCGGTCGCTTCCGGTCACTCGTCGGTGAGCGGGCCGCTCGCCGCCACGGCGAGGTCCTCGACCAGGGCCATGCCGGTCTCCTGTGACCGCTGCCCGTCGCACAACACGGCCAGCAGCAGCGTGTGCCCGGCCGTCTCCACCCGTCCGATGCTGTTGGTCACCCAGAGTCCCGTCCCGCTGCGCGCGAGCCAGCCGTTCTTGAGCTGCGCTGCTCCGGGGGCGTCGGCGGCCGCCGACACGCCCCAGGCCTGATCGGCCGCGACGGAGCCCATGAGGCCTCCGAGGTAGTTCCGGGCCTCCGCGGACAGGACCGAGTCATGACCAAACACCGCCTGGAGTAGACGTAGTTGGTCGTCCGGAGTGGTCCGGGTGAGGCCCCAGTACGCGCCCTCGCCAGGAACCGTCTCGACGAGACCCAGCCGGGTGTTGGCCTCCGCGAGCCCCTGCGCACCACCGATGGCGTCCCACAGGGCGTTCGCCGCGGCATTGTCGCTGTTCTCGATCATGACCGTCGCCCACTGGCGCTCCTGAGCGGTCAGGGACCGCCCGGCGTCACCGGCCCGGAGCAGCAGCGCGGCGAGGATGTCGACCTTGACGATGCTGGCGGTGTCGAACGTGTGCTCCTCGGCATCGACGCTGCCGACCGACACACTGACCCCGGTGGTCACGTCGAGCACGGCCACCGCCGCGTTCCCCTCGGTCCCCGCCGTGGCTTCCCGTACCGCCGCCTCGACCTCGGTCGCCAGCCCATCCGCGATCTCGGTGTCGATGTCCTCCCGTGAGGGAGCCGTCGTCTGCGGACTCGGCAGCGCGGTCACCGAGGCGGCGGTCCGAACCGGGTTCGCGCCCGTCCGGGGCCACGGCCCCGTCTGGGCGACACCGATCGCGCCGGAGAGCGCGGCCAGCGTGCCGATCGCGAGGTAGCGGGGTATCCGGGACGGGGAGCGGTGCCTGTGGCGTGCCATGGGGCGAAGTTACGAACCCGGGATGGGAGTGGTGTGTGTGGCAGCTCTGGATCCGCTGTGAAGGCTCCCGCTCCCCAAGCCCGCCCGCGCGGTGCCACTGACGGGGAGCGGCCACGGGTATCACGACCGGATCGCGCTCCCGTCCCGGCGCCCGGCCCGCCACGACGGCCGCGCGAGCTTCCCCCTCTTCCGCCGCCACCGATTGCGAAACGGACCCGCACGCGTCACCGTCCCCGGTCCGGCACCGCGAACCAGTGCCGTATCGAGCCGGCCGCGGCCGTGGTCAGCCGCCGGCCGGGACGGTCTTGAACTCGACGGGACCGGTGCCCATGCGGAACTTGCCGTTGGAGTACAGCGTCGGGCGCGCCTCGACGTTGCGTCCGCTGTACTGCTCCACGTGTCCGATCCGGACGCCCTCCTCGGCCGTGAAGTCGACCATGGCGATGGCCACCCAGTAGGCCTGGGCCCGGGTGCTGAACAGGGGCACGGTCACGGTGGAGCCGCAGTTGTCGGTGACGACCACCCGTGCTCCGTAGGACCGGAACGATCCGACACCGTTCTCGACCGCGCTGTAGGCGCACAGCAGGACGTAGCCCTGGAGGTCGGGGCGGGCGATCGAGACGGTCTCGCGTCCGGGCTCCCGGGCGTCGCCGTCCAGGGCGATGAAGGGCGGGCCGGTGAGCGAGCCGAGGCGCCGGTAGTAGATGGTCAGATCGGTGGCCTTCGGCCGCTGCCCCCGTACGGTCACCAGGTGCCTCGGGACGGACAGCGCGTACAGGTCGAGGTCCGCGCCGGCCTGGCGTCGCCGCGTGCTCCCGCCGTCCCATTCGAGCGTCGCGGTCACGACGACCCGGGGGTCGTCCTTGCGCAGCGAGAGCACGTCCGTACCGGACTTGGTGAGGACAATGCGCCGCGCGGCGGGGGCCGGCGGTGCCGACGGCCGGGCCGGGACGGGGACCTGGACGGGTCCCTGAACGGGGGCCTGGACGGGGGTGGGCGTGACGGTCGGGGTCGGGCCGGGGTCGTCCACGACCACGCCGAAGTCCGTCGCGAGTCCGGCGAGGCCGGTGGCCCAGCCCTGTCCCACGGCCCGCACCTTCCACGCACCCGCCCGCCGATACAGCTCGACCACCAGGGCCGCCGTCTCCCCGCCCACCAGCGGCGGCGGTTCGAAGACGATCCGCGTCCCACCGCACTCGACCGCGGCCCGCGGGGTGCTTCCGGCGTCGAAGGAGACGGGGCCGCTCGCGCCGGTGTCGAGCGCGGCGACGATCGCGACGCACTCGACCGACGCGGGGACCGCGGCCAGGTTCACCGTGATCGTCGCGTCCGTCAGCTCCACCCCGCTCTCCACCGGATGGTTGAAGAAGACCAGATCGTGATCCCCGCGGACCCTGCCGTCGGCTCCGAGCAGCACGGCGCACACATCGATCTCCGCGCCGGGCGACACGAGCTGCACCCGGCACGAGGGTGCCGGCAGCGGGGCGTTGGCGCCCTTGGCGAGTCTGATGTCCATCGGTGGCCTCTCGTCGTGTTCCTGTGGGGCGGTCCCGGCTCCGCGTCCCGCCCCGTGCGTTCGGTCAGCGCCCCGTGGCGATGAAGCCCGCCCAGGCGCTCAGGTCGTCGGGCACGATGCGCGGCAGCAGGCGCGCCAGCCCGTCGGGAGCGTGTGGCGGCAGCGACCGGCCCGGGTCCGCCATCCACCGCTGCGCCAGCCGCAGGGCCTCGGCCGGCCCACGGCCCTCGGCCCGCAGGTAGTGGTGGGTCATGAACATCAGCAGCGACGTGGCCTCGTCGGGCACCGGCCACAGCGAGCCGACCACCGACCGCGCCCCGGCCGTGAGGAAGGCCGTGGCGAGGGTGTAGGCCTCGTTGGTCCCGCGCCCGGAGACGTGGCTGCGGCAGGCCGCCAGCACCACCAGGTCCGGGTGCCCGCCGTCCGCGTCGCCGTCGATGGTCTCCGTCAGCTCCTCCGCCGCCAGGTTTCCTCCGTGCAGCAGCAGTGCCGCGCTGTGCCGCACGTTCTCCACCACCGTGGCGTGGCAGGCCAGGTGGAGCGTGCCGCCCCGGCCGGCGCCGGACCGCAGCCACGCGAGCACCTCCTGCGGACGGCCCGTCCCGCCGGGTGTGGTGAGGCCGCCGGCCCCGGCGCGCCCGAGGTAGACGGCCTGCGGGTAGTAGGCCTCGCGCACGGCCGCCGCCTCCCGACCGGCGAAGGGCAGGTCTCCGGTCGGATCGCCGACGATGAGGGCCGCGTCGGTGCGGGGCCGTGCCGGGCGCTCGGCCACCTCGCACAGCAGTCGGGCGGAGGCGGTGTAGGTGAACTCCGCCGTGTCCAGCGCGTACCGGCGCCCTCCGCCGGACCGGGTGCTCCAGGCGGCGTGCCAGGGCACGGCCGACAGCTCTCCCATGGGGACGAGGACCAGCCGGGGCGCCCGGCCGGCCGGTGCGACCGGTACGTCCCGATCCAATCCGCACGCCAAGGGTTCCGCCACCGCCTGCCAGGCCCAGGCGCACAGCCGGTCGAGCCGCTGGGACAGCGACCTTGCACGGGGCGGGACATGGGTGCCGGGCCCGCTGCCCATGTCCCGCCGCGCGGGCCGGCCGCCCCGCTCCGTGGTGGTGACGGTGGTGAGGGCGTCGAATGCGGCGACCGGATCGAACACGGCGGCCGGATCGAACCCGTCGGCCGGGGCGACACCGGCGTCCCTCCGCGGTCCGTCCCGTTCCGGCGGGGTGGCCGTCATCCGGGCCTGCCGGACCGGCCCGCCCTCCGGCCGGACGAGGTACTGGCGTATCGGCTCGGCGTCCTCACGCAGCAGCGGCAGTGGTACGACGCCGGTCCGTCCGTCGGCCGCCACCACGAGCGCGGCGCCGGCGCCCTCACCGACAGAGCCTGGCGGGCCGGCGGGGAGCAGGTAGACCAGGGCGTCGCGCCCGAGCGTCCGCAAAGCGGCGGCGATCCGCGGTACGCCCGGTGGGGAGAGCAGGCGGGCGGCAGCATCGCCGTCCAAGGCCAGCAGCACATCCAGGACCTCGCGGCGCAGGGCGCTCGCCGGAGCGGCACCGGAAGCGAGCACCCTTGCCCATCGGTCCGCCAGCGCGCCGTGCCCGGCGTCGCTCAGGCGTCGTTCGACGGTCCGGGCCGTCGTCGCCGCGTGCAGGACGAGGCCGCGGCAGGCGTCGAGCGTCCAGGCGGCCTCGGCCGGTTCACCGTCCGCCAGGCACCAGTGGGCCACGCTCAGCGCGGTGGCGCTCGCCCCGGCGGCGGCCGTCGCGGCGTCGGCCGTACCGGCCTGGAGGAGCACGCCGTACGCGGTGGCCCGCAGCGCGTCCGCGGCGATGCGCCGGGACCTCTGCCGGTCGCCCGCGGCCCCGTCGTCCCGCAGGCGCAGGGACTTGGCGAACAGGAATCCGCTGTGGGCCCGGAAGGGATGCTCGGGGCCCCCGGTCTCCCGGTACGTCTGGTCCAGGACCTCGATGGCTTCGTCGAGCCGCCGGCGCCGCGACCAGGGGCGGCCCAGGACCGCTTCACCGCAGCCCAGGAGGCCGATGAGCATGCCGGACCCGAGCCACACGTCGTCACCGCGTACGGCTGCGTCCCGGGCCGCCCTCAGCACGGCGGCGGCGTCCCGCAGGGCGGAGCGGTCCCTGCTGCCGTAGGCGCGCGCCGCGCGCGCAGTGCCGATCGCGGCCAGCATCCCGGCGCGTTGTGTCGACGGCATGCCCGCCGTGGAACGGACGAGGTCGAGCGCGGCGATGTCGCCGCTCCCCGGTGGGGTGGCGGTCCGGGCCAGCTCGGTCCGCAGGGCCTCCCACGCCGGATGGCCGGGGTCCATGCCGAGGACCTCGGGGCTCAGGGCGGCGAGGGCCCGGTCCCGTGGGCCGGCGGATCCCGGTTCCAGGAGCGTTGAGAGGACGGGGAAGACGGCCTGGAGGCCGGCGAGGTCCGGCAGGCCCGCGCGCTCGGCCTCGGTCATCCCCTCCATGCGCCGGATGAGGTCCCGCATGGCCCGCACGCCCGCGGTGACGTCGTCGTGGCCGCCGTTCACCACGCCGTTGAGGATTCTGAGGACGGACTCCATGCCGACCATCACGTCCGGGTGCCCGGTGGCCGGGCCGTGCTCGCCCGGGGCGCCGGTCGCGGTCGCCGCCACCCCGGCGGCCTCGACTGCGCGGCCCAGCAGCGGGCCGGCGCGCAGCGCCCCGTAGTGGCCCTGCGCCACGCTGACGGCCATGCTCGCGTTCCGGCCGAGCGCCCCTTCCACGGGCGCGACCGTCTCCAGCAGGGCCTGGAGACGGTCGGGGGTGAGCCGCGTCCGGTCGGGGTCGAGCAGGGGGGTGTGCCGCAGCAGGACCATGGCGTGGGCGACGTGGTCCGTGTCGCGGTCGGTCCCCTGCTGCCAGCGCCGCAGCAGTTCCTCGACGTCTTCGGTGGGCCCGACGAGTTGGTCGACGGTTCGGGTCCAGTGCTCGGCATCCGTCGGCGTACCGGCGCCGGCCGCCGCGGCCGTCTCGGCGCGGTAGCGGGCCGCGTCGGGGTCGGCGGTGTTCCCCCCGCCGGCGAGCAACTGGGCGCGGACGACGGCTCGTATCAGGAGCGCCGACAGGAGGGGATTCGGCTCCGCCGTCCGGTCGAGGACGGCTGCGGCGGCCCGGGCGGAGGCCAGCAGCTCCGCCGGCCGGTCACTGGACAGGTCCAGGCGGTAGGCCGCCAGCTTCAGGAACGGGACGTGCGGGGGGCCGTGTTCCGGCAGCCACCGGGCGGCGGCCTCCTCCAGCAGCTCCAGGGCGTGTGCCTGCTCCGTCGGGTCGGTGTCGGCCGCGGGGAGGTCGACGAGGAAGCAGGCCAGCGCAACGAGCACGTTCGGGACGGCCGCGCCGGTGTGCGCGGCGGAACCGGTGACGCTGCGGACACGGTCGACCAGTGCGCCCGGTGCGGCGGCGGCTCCGTCCACCTGCCAGGCCTGTACCGCTGCGCAGACGGCCAGCGTCTCGGCCCGCTGCGCGCGGTCGGCCCAGAAGGCCTCTCCCTCCGACGCGGACTGCGCCGCGGAGGCGGCCTGCCGGGCCCTCGCCTCCTCGCCCGACGCGGTGAAGGCGGCGTCCGCCTCCCGGAACAGCCCGGCGTCCGAGGCCAGTACCCCCTGGTTGAAGAGGGCGACACCCCGGCCGTCCCCGATGGGCGACACGTCGTCGGCGTCGGCCTGCGCGCCCCGGACCCTCGCTGCCCGGGCTTCGGCGAAGTGGCGGGCCCCCTCGGCGAGGCCGGGCGCGTCACCGATGTGCGCCGCCCGTTCGGACAGCAGCCGGGCCAGGGCTTCCTGCAGCGCCGCGCGGTCCGCCGGCGCCAGGGCGGGTTCGTGGCCTTCGCCGGCCTCGGGGCTTTTGCCGTCGAGGAGCGCCGTGTAGCCCGCCACGGCCCGCGCGTGGTCGGACGGCGCGCCGGTGAGCGACCAGCGCAGGGCGGCGATCTCGGGCAGGTGCAGGCGTGCCCACCGGGCCGCGTCGGCGTCGACGGTGTCCCGTGGGAGGTTCACGACGGCGGCGACCAGCGTCTCGGCGCGATCCACCGTGGCCGGCGTCGGGTGCCCGTCGTCCTCCGTGAGGAGCAACTGGGCCAGGTGCAGGTACCCGTGGGCGCGCAGTTCAACGGGCCCGCCGTCCGCCGCCAGGCCCCGCTCCAGTGCGGCCCGAGCCAGTGCACGGTCGTACGGGCCCTGTTCGGGGTCGCCGCCGTCCGCCACCCGCTCGGCACAGAGCAGGCCGAGCCGCAGCCAGGTACCGGCAGCCTCCGGGGACCCGGGAGCCGCCTCCTGCGCCTCGCCCAGCAGCAGGTCGCGGTCCCAGCGGGAGGCGTCGAACCACTGGCTTTCCCACGGGGGCGGCAGCGGGTGGGCGGGATCGAAGCAGGGGTGGCGGGAGCCGGTCATCGTGGATTTCCCTCGGGTGCTTCGTCCTGGTGCGGATGGCGGGCGGATGTCGGCGGCGGGTGGGCGGCTGCCGCTGTCGGGTGCCCCGTTCAGGGCCGCAGGACCACGCCGAACCGGGTCGTCAGCCGGTGGACCTCCCACCACGTCACGGCGGTGACCGTGACCGGGCCGCCGAGCACGAACAGCAGCGCGAGCGGTACGGGCCCGGGCGGGAGGCCCGACGTCAGGAGGCCGACGGGCACGAACTCCCACACGAGGAGGGCGGTCAGCAGGCCGGGCAGCGCCTTGTGGATCTGGCCGGTCCCGAACCCGGCGCGCACCACGAGGCTGGACGAGAACAAGGTGAACGCCGCAGCCCACACCAGCAGGGCCACGATCACGATGGCGACCGCGAAAGCGATGTACGGGTGATCCTCCAGGGAGCCCAGTACCCCGATGGTCGCCAGCAGCAGCAACGGCACGGACGACAGCGCGCCCACGTACTTGGCCACGGTGATGAGCGGCACGCGCAGCGTGCCCCTCATCCGGGCGTGCTCGCTCACGGAGGCCCATCTCATGAGCAGGTAGACGAGCAGTGGGGCGGTCAGCACCAGCAGCCATGGCGCGACCATCATGCGTACGGCGCCGTCCGTCAGGGCGTTCTCGATGTCGTTCTGCGCCCCGTAGGCGATGAGGAAGACGGACGACGCCAGCACGGCGAGCACCGCGCGGACCTTTTTCATCCGCGACAGGGGAGGGTCGAGGATCGGATCGTGTTCCAGGCGGAAGACGCGATGCGCGCGATTGCGTGCCGATCGGACCAGCGAGTACATGATGAGGAGCGGGATCGTTCCCGGCACCAGCAGGACGGCGGCGTTGAGGCAGCCGGGTACGGACTGCGCGATTTCTCCCACAGACCGCCACTCGCGGAAGCCCTGGGGCGTCTCCTGCGGGGCGGCGGCCCCCCAGCCCTCGGGGGTCTGCTGCCCGTGTCCCCAGCCCTGCCCGGGGTGAGGGGTCGGGTAACCCCACCCTTGGACGGGGTGCGGGGCCGGTTGTCCCCAACCAGGAGCTGGCGGTTGCCCGGCGCCCCAGGGCTGCGGCTGTCCCGGTATGGAACCGTGCCCGTACGGACCGCCGGGGTTGCCCGGCGGCGTCGCGTTCGGAGTGGTGTCGGTCATGCTGTCCCCCTTGCGCCGGAGACCCCCGAGAGGGCGGCGCGGTGCTACGGAACGGATCAGGCGGAGGCACCCGGGCGGTGGCGCGGGTGGTACGGGCCGTACGAGCGGCGCGTATGCGGATGCGGGTACGAGAAGGAACGGAGCATGCGGATTCAGTGCGCCACGGACGGGCGCGAAGGCGTGTGCAGGCAGCCCGGGTTGACGGTGATGTGCCCGTCCGAACGCTGTTACGGCCCGGCCCCGAGCCCGCGCGCCGGGCGGGTGCCGACCTCAAGTGAACCCCAACCCGAGCCTTTTGGAGGCCTGTTTCACCGTCTGCGCCCCGAAGACAACCCGGATTCGCCCTACGGGCGACCCACCCCCTCTGCCAGGCTTTCCGCATGCCAACGGTCAACTGCCTCCTCGTGGGCATCGACGCCTACCCCACCCACCCCTTGACGGGCTGCCGCAACGACGTCGCGTCCGCCGAGCGATGGCTCCGCTCGCTGGCGGACCCCCTGGTGAACATCCGCGTGCTCACCGACGCCGGGGCCCACCGGTCGGCCGTCGTCGAGGCGATCACCACGCACCTCGGCGCGGTCGGCCCCGGGGACACGGCCCTGCTCTGGTTCAGCGGGCACGGCTCCGACCGTGCGACCGAGGATCCGCGCGAGGCCACCGGCCGGGCGCAGGCGCTGGTGTGCCACGACAGCCTGGACGAAGGTGGCCTGCCCCTGGCCGACGACGAACTGGGCGCGCTGCTGGACGGGATCGCGGCGACCGGCGCGCACGTCGTGGCCGTCCTCGACTGCTGCTACTCGGGCGGGGCGACCCGTGAGGACCGTAGGGCCCGCAGCCTGCCCTGGCAGCCGTCGTGGGACCGGCTCACGCGGCGCGGCGCTGGGAGATCGCTCTCGGGACCGGCCGCCGGCGCACCCCGGCACGTCCTGCTGGCGGCGAGCCGTCTCGACGAACTCGCCTACGAGACCCGTGTCCCGGACGCCGACCCGCATCCGGCGACGGAGGTCTCGCCCTCACCCGTCGATCCGGGGAGCAGCCACGGGGTGTTCAGCGCAGCGCTGTTGGAGGTCCTCGCCGACCTGGGCCCCGACGCATCGTGCCGCGAGATCCTCGACGTGGCCACGGCGCGGATGCACGGCAGGCCCGGACGGCAGCACCCCACCCTCCACGGCCGGGGGGACCTCGGGTTCCTGCACGGCGGGCGGGTGCCCGCGTCCCGTTTTCGGCTCGGCTTCGCGCACGGGTCCTGGTCGGTCAACTGCGGTTCCGTGCACGGACTGGACGCGGTGGGGGGCGAGTTCACCGTACGGACTCCGTCGGGCGGAACCGGGACCGTGGCGGTGCGCGAGGTGTTCCCCGAACGGTCCCGGGTGGAACCGCTGGACGGTCTTGCCGGGGCGCTGGACCGTACCCGCCTCACCCCCGCGGTACCGTCCGCCATGGCCTTCCGGCCCGCGGCCGTCACGGTGACCGGTGGCGGTGCGTGGACGGATCCGCTCAGGTCCGCGATCGATGACCACCCCCTGCTGGCGACCGGCGGCGACGGGACGCCGCTGACCGTCGCCGTCACGGACGGGGTCGCGCGCGTCACCGGCGGCAGCCGCCCCCTGCCGTCGCTGCCGCTGCGCGACGACGGCGACGTGGCGGGCGTCGTCAATGCCCTGTCGCACCTGGCGCACTGGCACCGGGTACGCGCCCTCGCGAACCCCGATCCGACGCTGTCCGAGCTCGTCCGGGTCCGCGTGGAGCCGATCCTCGGTGCCCAGCGCCTCTCGGCCACGGGCGAGCTGGTGCACGAGTACACCCCCGACGGGCAGCCGCCGCAGGCCCGCATCACGATCCACAACACTGCGGACCGCAGGCTCTGGTGCACCCTGCTGGACCTGACGGACAGCCACGGCATCTCACACGGGCTCTACGAAGGCGACTTCGTGGCGCCCGGCCACACGGCGTACGCCCTCAGGGGCGCCCCCGTCCTGCTCTACCTGCCCGAGGACCGCTTGGTGCAGCCCGGCGCGTACGTCCAGGACTGGCTGAAGGTCATCGTTTCCGAGAACGAGTTCGACCTCGAACCCCTCCTGCTCCCGCCCTGGTCCACCGAGAATGCGGGGCGCTCGACACGCGGGGCGTCCGCACCGCTCCTGCGCGTCGGGGGATCCGCCGCCGACCGTGACCTGGGCGGGTCCTCCGCGACCGGCCGGTGGGGAACGTCCACGTTGGCCCTGCGCACCGAGGTACCGGGCCCGGCCCGTTGGTGAGGACGCCTGGGAAGGCCCGCGTGTGGACCCGGAACAGGTAGGCCCACGCGGGTCGGTGCGGGGACGCCCAGGCAGGTCACCATGCCAACTGCGACACGGACACGGCGGGAGCGACCCTGGCTCCGTAGCCGGAGAGGACCTGGTTCAGCCAGTGCTCACCCTCCGGTGTCCCGAAGTCGATGCGCGGGGCCGTGTCCGCCTCCAGCAGCTTCGCTGGGCAGCGGTCCTCGAACAGCACGGTCGCCCGGTCGGCCGGTTCCCGCTTCGACGGCCACACAAAGCCCGCCGCCCAGGGTTCCGTGTGCTCCCTGATCCACCGCGCCCAGTCGCGGGTCTGCGGGTACTCGGGGGGCTCGGCGTGAATGAGCCAGGAGTCCTGGCCGACGGCGGCGAGGTCGGCGCCCGACATGAGCGACAGCACGTCGATGTCCTCGGACAGCTGCAGAAAGGACAGGCTCCGCCGGGCCACTGCGGCCCGCGGGAGGAGGCGGAGCCCGCCGTCGGGGCGGAAGGGCACCGACCGCAGCAGCACTTCGCTCACCGCGGCGCCCACGCCGAAGCCCGCGTAGAGGAACCCGAAGGGGGCGCGGGCGGTGCCGTCGAACCGGCCGCCGCCGTAGAGTTCGTCTGCCGGTACGGGGTTGAAGGCCGTACCGGGACGGCGCGAGGAGTGCACCCGGTACAGCGGGGTCCCGGCCGGGAGGACCACCGGTCGCGGAACGCCGGGCAGGGCCGCGGGCGGCGGTTGGTTCGGCACGTCAGTCCCCCTCGCCCGCGCCGGACGCCTCGCGGCCGGCCGCCCACAGTGCGACGTCGCGGCCGGTTCCGAGCAGTGCCGATGGGGGCTCTCCCCACCAGGTGTGCTCCGAGGCCCACCAGTCGGCCGTGCCCCACGGGTCCTCGGCCGCCCCCAGCAGGGCATTGATCCGGGCGACGATGTCCCAGGGGGCGGCGCCGGACTCGAACTGGAACGCTGGGTAGCGGCGCCGGCCCCGTGCGTCGGACAGGGCGATCAGGTCCCGGTGGGTCGGATCGCCGCCCGCCCGCACGAGCTCCGTCTCCGACAGCGCCGGCATGTCCAGCAGCCGTTCGCGGACCGGTCGGAGCCGGGGTCCCACCATGGGATTGCCGTCGATGACGAGCATGCACAGGTCGGCGGCGTCGAATCCGGCCGCGGCCTGGGCCTGCGCTCCGGCATACCGGGCCGCGTCGGTGTCGCGGCGCAGTTGGTCCGCCTCGTCCTCGGGCAGGGCGTCCAGCACCGCCCGTACGACGTGCGCGACGATCTCCGCGCGCTCCGTTGCCCCGGCGTCCTCCTCGGCGCGCAGCCTGCCGAGCAGCGCCGTGAGTTCGTGCCGCACGGGCCGGGGGAGCCGCGGTGCCAGTCGGTCCCACCGTGCGGCGAACACCCCGAGCATGTCGGGGGAACTCACCATGTCCCCTCCACCACCTCGTCGCACCGGTACGCGGCCGGCTCGCCGGCCCCCTCCACCCTGCGACCGTCCAGCACCCGCAGCAGTGTTCCGGCGGAGGCCGGACGCCGCATGACCAGGTGCACCTCGCGCCCGGCGGCGACGGCTGCGGCGAGCGTCGGCCACAGGGCGCTCACGCTCTCCTGGACGGGCAGCCCCCCGCGCCCGGCGCCCAGCAGGGCGAAGCAGATCGAGCGCAGCGGAGGATCGAAGAGCGGCGCTTCCCGCGCCATCAGGGACAGCGCCCCGGAGGCGGCGGCCGCGACGTCCCGGGGCAGGACGTCGTAGTCGTTCGAGCCGGTGCGCGGAATGGCCACCGCGGCGTGGTAGACACGGCGTACGCCCTGTCCGGCCAGGGCTCCGGAGGGGGTCGGGACGACGGTACCCGGAGCCACCGCTCCGTGCGCCAGGCGGTGCTCCCGGCGCCAGGCGGTCAGCCCTTCCTGGAGCGGATCCTCCACGACGGTCCCCGAGGCGTCCCGGACCGCCGCGGCCCGGCGCAGGGCGGCTCCCACCGAGGCCTTGTACGGGCCCGGGAGGCTCAGGTGGGTATTGGTCGGCGCCACCACCACGTCCACGCCGCGCAACAGCTCCACGGGGTGGATGTGCAGGACCACCCGCGCGTGGCGCCCGGCCCCCCGCAGCTCGGCCCGTTGGTGTTGGAGGTCCGGGGCGGGCAGCGGTGCGGCCCGCTCGGCGAGCGTGCGGGGGTGTGCGGCGGCACCGTTCGCGGCGACCCAGCACACCTGCTCGGCCACCTGGTTCAGGACCATCCCCTCCTGGAACTTGCGGAACCGCTCGGTGCTCACCCCGTAGACTTCGGCCGCGAGCCGGCGGCGGTCGGCGGCAGCCCGGCTCCGCAGTGCCGGCGCGAGGCCGAGCGAGAACTCGGCGGCCTGTCGTAGGTCGCCCTCTCCTAGTAGTTCGACGGCCGTCCGCAGCGTCCGCTCCACGGCCATCGGCCAGGAGGCGGGGGGCGGATCCGCCACACAGGCCGCGGCCCGGCGCAGCAGCGGGACGTCGAGGTGGCGCAGCCGCGTCACGCCCTCGCGGCGGACGACCTTGATCTCGGCCAGCATCGACGCGGGGTCGAGGGGCTCCTCGGTCGGCCATGGCATGCTGCCCATCGTGGCACAGCCACGCCTCCGACATGTCGCACTTCCCCGTTCTCGCTCCACCGCCCGCCCCTCTCCCACATGCCCCACAGTGCAGGCTGGTTACGCACACGCGGGGCGGGTAGGGCGAGGCTTGCTCGCCGACCGACGAGTTCCGACGGCTCCCCGCGGACCGCTTCGGCGGATCCGTTCGGCGTGAGCGGGGGCTCGCTGGTGGACGCCGTCCCGGCATCCGACGGTTCGATCCCTGCACTGCTCGCCGCCGCCGACCCGCACCCCGCCTCACCTGCTGTCGTCCCCCCGGTCCTCGTCTGAACAGACAGATCAGGCCGGGCGAGTTCCTCCGCTCCCGGCGTTCCCCCGCCCCGAAGAGGTCGGCCTGCCGGACTTCGGAGGCCGCCGCCGGGCCTGGTGTCAGAACCGGACGGCGGCCGGCTGGGTGCGGAACCCGGGGAGGCGCCTGCCCGTGGGGCGGGCGGTTCTCAAACGCGCGGGGGCGCACTTCAGGATGGCGACTTCCACGGGCACGTACTTGATCGCCTCCTTGTCGGCCGCGACCGGTGGTGGGCCTGACCCTGCGGCTGCCGACTGACTCAAGTGGCTGTCGTCGTGGAGGCCCGCGACCGAGGATCCCTTCCGGTACCCGCAAGCACCGGTAGAGCGGCGGCAACCGTACCCCTCTGAGGCCACTCCTCCCGGCTTCGGGCGGTCGAGCAGTTCCGCGACGAGGCAATGAAGTCGTCTTCCGTGGTGCGGCGGAGCTCTGCGACATCCGAGGCAGCGGCTGTCGGGGGCGCTCAGAAGAAGCCGAGCCGCTTGGGCGAGTACGAGGCGAGGAGATTCTTCGTGTGCTGGTGATACACGCCTCGCGTGCCCTCTGACCAACGGAAACGGCCAGGATTCGGCCATGCCGTGGGTGGCTGGTCCACGTATGGCCCGGATCTTGATCGGCAGGGAATGGGCCTCTGGCGAATCGCCCGTAGCGGCGGCGAGTCGGCACGCAACCGGCGGCACCTCTCCGTTGACCTCACGGCGTCACCTCCTTGGTGAAGTCGGCGTGGCGAGCTCGCGGCGCTCAGCGCTCTGTCTCGCGGTGGGGGTAGTGCTCGGGCAAGCCATGAGGCGTGGGGACCGGTGTTCTGCCGGGCCCACGGTGCCTATCTTGCGACGTCGGGTGCCGCGCTCGGGATTGCCCCCGGCCTCGCCCGGCGCATGGCCATCGCTGCTGCAGTAGGCGCCGGAGCGATGCTCCGTGCCACCGGTGCCAGCCCTGCCGAGCTTCGTGGCGGTGCGGTCGGCCTCACCGTGCCAGCGCCATGCGTCGCCGTCGCCTCCGTCCTGGGCGGCCGTCACCGCGGTGTGCAGGCACAGGCTGCCGAACGTGCCGCGCAGCCGGTCGCTGCCGCCCTCCAGCTGCGGGCGCAGGATGTCGGCGGCATCCGCCACCATCCGCAGCGCCTCCTCGGTGTAGCCGCTGACCCGCAGCCCGTTGCCGATGATCCAGGCCGCTGAGGCGAGCGCGATCGGGTCGTCGGCCTGCTCGGCGGCCATCCGGGCGCGGTCGACGATGACCCAGTACAGCTCGGGCTCGACGATGGGGGCCACGTACTGCTGGGCGAGGGCGTAGGTCTCGGAGAGGACCACCGAGGCCCGGCGCTTCTCGGCGCCCTCCGTGGCCCGCACCGTGGCGTGCCCGGCCTCGATCAGGCGGGGCAGCACCGAGGCGACCGCCGTGCGCTGGTCGCGGGCGCGATGCCAGACGTCCCACGCCTGCCGGACCCGCCCGGCCAGATGCCCGACGTCTTCCGGCGTGCCGGCCGCGGCGAACAGCGGCGCGTGGATCGCCGACGCAGCGCGCCCACGCCAGGATGGGTGACCTTGCCGCCGTCGTACACCGGCACGGAGACATCCGCCTGAGGCAACTCGTTGACGTCCTGGCAACCCAGCACCCGGGCGAGCTGCACGATCATCGCGAGCGACCGGACGGTGCGCTCCCCGCGCTCGACGTTCTTGACCCAGTCCTCACTCCGGCCGACCAGGCCGCCCAGCGCCGAGCGGCGGAGCCCGCGATACTCGCGGCGCCTTCAACAACTCGCCGTCTACCGTCATCTGCACATTGTCATCAGGCATATGAGCCCCCTCAGCAGCTTCCTCACCCTTCTCGGGGAGGACCCCTCGGCCGGCCCGTCCTCGCTGCGGGGCGAACTGGACGACTACGGCCCCGACAGCGGCGACGGCGAGCGGGACGGCGGAATGGAGTGACGCCGTAGATCGCGCGTGTCACTCCGGATCGTTCCGGATGCCCCGCCCGGCGCTCCCCGTCCTACCGTGTCGACGGCGCCCACCAGACCCGACCAGTCCGGAGCCCGGGGAGCAACGATGCCGACGACTACCACCACCGCCCGCCGTCCCGCCGCCACCGCCCTCGGGCAGTGGGAGCGTCAAGTGCTCTCCGCGGTCGGCTGCGGCCTGCGGGACGACGAGATAGCCGACGCCCTCGCGATCCCCGAGGACGCCGTGGCCGAACTCATCGCGCGGATACTCGTCACCCTCCGGCTCCGCGACCGGGCAGCGGCCATCGTCCACGCCTTCGACTGCGGCCTGGTCGTCCCCGGCCGTGGCACCCGTACCCAGCCGGTGAGCTCGGCGCCCCGGCCGGCCGGCCGGGCGACCGGTCCTGCGGTGCGGATCTCCCTGCTCGGACCGGTGCGGGCGTGGCACGACGGGCGGCCGCTGAACCTGGGGCATCCGCGCCAGCAGGCGGTGCTCGCGACCCTGGCGCTGTGCGCGGGGCGGTCCCTGAGCCGGCAGGAACTGCTCGACGACGTCTGGGGCACGGAGCCGCCGGTGGCGAACGTGGTGCCGGTGTACGTCTACCGCCTGCGCAAGACCCTGCGCATCGGTGACAGTCCCGGCTCGGTCATCGAGCACGCCCGGCACGGATACCGGCTCGTCCCGGGCGCGGTCGACGTGGACGTGACGCGGATGGAGGAGCTCCTCGTCGGCATCGGCACGGCCGAGCGCGCGGGTGAACCGGCCGAGGCGGTCCGCCTGTGCGCCCAGGCCCTCGACCTGTTCCGCGGGGAACCGCTGGCCGGTCTGCCCGGGCCGCTCGCCGAGCTGGAGCGGCTGCGGCTCACCCGGCGCAGGATCGCCGTCGTCCAGCGCAAGGTGGAGTGCCAGCTGCGGCTCGGCCAGGATGCCGAGGCCATCTCCGAGCTGTTCGCCCTGTCCGCCGCGCACCCCCTGGACGAGCCGGTGGCCGCGCTGCTGATGCGGGCGCTGTACCGCGACGGCCGCCAGGCCGACGCCCTCACCGTGTTCGACCGGGCCCGCCGCGGCCTCGCCGACGAACTGGGCGTCTCCCCCGGCCGGACCCTGCGGCGGACGCACGAGATGATCCTGCGCGGTGACGAGATCGGCCTCGGCCTCACTCCCTCGGCCGGTCGCACCGCTTTCGCGTGATCACCAGGACGCGGGATACCAGGCGCCGTTGTACCACTGCTCGTTGGCGACGTCGTTGTGGAAGTCCATGTTGAAGTCGTTGGGGTAGTTCCTCACGTGGTTGCCGGGGTAGGTCCAGATTCCGGCGGACTCGTCGCACACGTAGTCCCAGTGGCAGATGGTCTTGACCGGCACATTACCGAAGAACCGGTCGGCACCGGCCAGCGGGGCGCCGACGATTCCGCCGAAGGGGACGGATCCGCCGTTGGCGCCGGGATTTCCCTGCCGCTTCGGGTCGGCGATGAGAATGGCGTTGACATTGCCGAACGTCTGCCAGTTCTCGGTGACCCAGATGTGGACGACCGCAGCGCCCAGCGAGTATCCGCCCATCTTCACGTGCTGCCACGGGCACGCGGCCCGCTGGTTACGTACCAGCCGGTTCAGCTCGTTGACACCGGCCCGGGCGCTCGCGCCGTTGGGAATCTGGGTCGGATATCCCACGTGCTGCTGGATGTTGCCGGAGAAGCCGTCGTTGTTCCACGAGCTTCCCGTACCGCCGACGACGATCGTGTACGTGCCCTCGCACGGAGCCGTCGCCGCCGCCTGCGCCGTGGCGCCCTGCGTCACCGAAATCCCGGCCGTCAGCAGAATTCCGGCCAGCGCGGCCTTGATCCTCTTCGCTCGCATGTCGATCCTCCCGTGTGTTCGGCCTGCGTGCAACGAGATTGGCAGCGGCCGATGACATCCCGATGAAACGCGCTCGGGAATCGATTCCATCGGCATTTCATCGGTGCCTCCTACTGTCGGCCGCCGACCACCTGAATGCATGACGGAAGGCACACGATGAGAGGAACCGGCTTCACACGCGTGCTCGGCAGACTGGCCTTGCTGGTCGGCGTCTGGGCACTGGTCGTCGGGTTGACGGCCTCGGTCGCCGTGGCCCTGCCCGACCCCGGACCGGCCCCGCGCGACGACCACTACGGCGTCTCCCGGTACTTCAGGGGACCGGACGCCCTGCCCCTACCGACCGAGCCCTGCGACCCGGCCGGCCCTTCGGCCGCCGACGGCATCATGGCCGGCCAGCTCAACCCCCAGCTGGGGGCGCGGATGGCGGGCCTACTGACGCCCTACAGGATGTCCTGTGCGCGGATGGTCACCAAGGCGGTCAAGGACCGGGGGCTCAACCCGAGGGCCGCGGCCATCGCGATCGCCACGGTCATCGTGGAGACCGACATCAACAACTACTCCCAGGCCGTCGACTACACGAGCATCGGGCTGTTCCAGCAGCAGGACTGGTGGGGCAGCAAGGCGCAGCGGCTGGACCCGGTCTACGCCACCAACGCGTTCCTCGACGCGATGGAGGACATGTTCCCCGGCGGCTCGTGGAACGACGTGGCGATCGGGGACGTGTGCTGGCAGGTGCAGCGGCCGCGCGAGGACCTGCGGTACAAGTACGGCCTGGAGGCGGGCGACGCCGTGATCATCGCCAACGCGCTCTGGTCCGGGATGAGCACGGGTCCCCGGCACCCGTACGGCTCCGGGCGGGTGGTGTCGGGCCGGTCCGCCGACGGACGCCTGGAGGCCTTCGCGGCGGGCGCCGACGGCGTCTACCACTCGTGGCAGAACGAGGTGAACGGCGGTTGGGCGCCATGGCGGTTCGCAGGCGGCCCGGGCGACGCCCAGCTGGCGGTGGCCGCCAACGCCGACGGCCGACTGGAGCTGTTCGCGCTGTCGGGCAGCACGCTCGACCACATGTGGCAGACCGGGCCCAGTGCGGGGTGGTCCGGCTGGGCGACCTTCGGCACCGGCGGGTACCGGCTGGCGGCGGGCAACAACGCCGACGGCCGTATCGAGGTGTTCGCCTCCAACGCCGAAGGCGTGTTCCACCGCTGGCAGACCGCGCCGAGCGGCGGCTGGTCCGGCTGGACAGGGACCGGTGGTGGCCCGGCGAACGCGCGGCTCGCCATGGAGAACGCGCCCGACGGACGGCTCGAGGTGTTCGCGCTGTCGGACTCGACCTTCGGGCACCTGTACCAGATGGGCGTCAACGGCGACTGGTCCGCCTGGGAGCACTTCGGCGAGGGCGGGCACGGCGTGACCGCGAGCCACAACCAGGACGGCAGGCTGGAGGTGTTCGCCTCCAACGCCGGCGGGGTGTTCCACCGCTGGCAGACCAGCCCCACCACATGGTCGGAATGGACGGGCACGGGCACCGGGGGGCTGCCCAACGCCGAGCTGGCCACCTCGCGGTCGGTCGACGGCCGGGTGGAGGTGTTCGCGATCAACGCCGACGCGGCCAGCCACTCCTGGCAGACCGCCCCCAACGCGCCCTTCTCGCCGTGGGAGAACTTCGGCACCGGAGGCACTGCGATCGGCGCGAGCAACAACGCCGACGGCCGCATCGAGGTGTTCGGCACCAGCAGTGCCGGTGTCTACCACCGGTGGCAGACCGGGTTCGCCAGCTGGTCGCAATGGGGCTGGCTGAACGGCCCCGGCCCGGCGGTCGGCAGGCCCGCCGCGCCCGCCCGGTCCGCCTCCGCCCCCGCTCGGAGCGCGCCCGTCGGCCGGCCCGTACCGGCGCTCGGCTAGACGTGTCCGCCGGCGGACCGTACAGGCCCGCCGGCGGATGGTGCGAGCCCGCCGTCGTCCCGTACCGCTCGTGCGGTACGGGACGACGGCGGGCTCATGGCGTCAGGAGGCGAAGTGCCTCTCCAGCCGGGGAACCAGGTCCCGGAGGTCCTCCTCCCAGCAGCCGGCGTTGTGGCCGCCGTTGCACAGGGTGCCCCAGCCGGAACCGTCGCCGTAGTTCACGTAGTGGTACGACATGCCCAGCGCGTCCATGGCGTTCTTGACGTGCTTGGCCGCGCCCTCCAGCCAGAACTCCAGGTCGGTGACCGAGCCTCCGCCGTTGCCCACGTAGATCGAGACCCCGATCCCGCCCTGCTTGATCCGGTCCATGTGCTGCGAGGGGTCGACCTCGTTGAACCGCCAGTCGGCGTTGAACACCGGGTACGGCGAGCCGAACGCGGCGTCGCTGTCCACGGAGGGCTCGTAGGCGACGAGGGAGGCGACGACGGCCAGGCGCAGGTCCATGGACCGCACCGACAGGTCGATGTCGCCGGACAGGGACGCGGTCTGGCTGAAGAGGTCCGGGCGCGCCTGGGCGTAGTGGAGGGCTCCGAACCCGCCCATCGAGACACCGGCGACGGCCCTGGCCTTCTTGGTGGCGATGGTCCGCAGGTTGGCGTCGATGAACGGGATCACCTGCTTGAGGTGGAAGTTCTCCCAGTTCTGGGCACCGGCGGCGGTCTTCTGGTTGAGCCAGTTGGCGTACCAGCCCCGGGCGCCGCCGTCCGGGATGACGGTGATCATCCGGTCCGACATGCGCAGCGCCGGATAGTTCTGCTGGATCGGGTCGTCGGGTGATCCGTGCAGGAAGTACATCACCGGATAGCGCCGGTTCGGGTCGTCGTAGTAGGTCTTCGGCAGGATGATCTTGATGTGCTGTTCCTCCGCGACCTCGGGCGTGGTCACG
Organism: Streptomyces sp. NPDC058880; assembly: GCF_042742535.1. NCBI lineage: Bacteria > Bacillati > Actinomycetota > Actinomycetes > Kitasatosporales > Streptomycetaceae > Streptomyces > Streptomyces sp. NPDC058880. The sequence continues at coordinate 17,772 of NZ_JBHYMC010000065.1, read as the reverse complement.
GTCAGGTAGAACTCGGTCGCGTCGCCCGTCGCCGTGCCGACCTGCGTCAGGCCGAACCCGTTCGCCATCGGGGGCGGCGTGCCGTCGTCGGCGGCCTGTGCCGAGGCCGCCGGTATGACCGTGACCACGGCCAGGACGGCAAACACCCATGCCAGCGCCGTGCGCCGGACGTTCGCTGTTCCTCTCACTGTGCTCCCTCTCTTGTGATGCTCTGTCTGCGCTTCGGATTCCGTGCGTCGGATCAGTCGAGGACCTTGACCACCAGGGCCGGTGACGCCGCGATCTGTTCCTCGGTGAACCGCTCGGTCACCCACTGGCCGGCCGAGAAGAGCCTGGTCTGGTCGGCGTGGTGCGGCGAGTTCGGGTCGGCGGACTGGGAGTAGGCCAGGACGGAGCGGGTCTGCGGCGGCCCTTCGGCGGTGAACCGGACCTGCTGGATGAAACTGGACCCGAAGACGACGTTCGTCTTTCCGTCGACCTGGCCCATGGTGATGACGTTGAGTACGCCCAGTTCGCCGATCATTCCGTGGATCGGAATCTGCTCGCCGCCGCGGGTGACCTTCTGGACGTCCGAGAGCGGCGCGTTCAACGGAATGCCCGCCCTGCGCATCGCGAGGACGGCCCGGCCGAACGCGTCGCGGACGGCGGAGCTGCCGGAGTCCAGCGAATTCGGTGTGTGTACCGGGTCCTTGGGGTCGAAGGGGACCCGCCAGGGGAGCTTCTCGATGCCCTGTCCGCCCTGCAGGGAGGCCCAGTAGTTCGCGAATAGCAGGGAACCCCGGCTGTCCGCCGTGTAGTCGTGGCTCTTCCAGGCGGCCAGGATCGGGCACGCCTCGCTCACGTTGACCAGGGTGCCGTCCACGAGGATGAGCCCGAAGGGCACGCTCTTGCACATCGCCACGGTGGCGTCGAGGGCGAGGTCGGCCGCTCGGCTGTTGTCGGCGAACAGCAGCTTCCCCATGGTCTCCGGGGTGAAGCCCCTGCCCGGTAGCCCGTCCGTGCCGTCGATCCGCTTCCGGGCGGTCAGGATGAGCTCCTGGGTGCGCAGCGAGCGGGGTGCCTGGGCGTCGCCCATCACCCGGGGGAAGGTCAGCGGCTGGTCGGGGTTGGCCAGCCAGGCGCTGTCGTTGGCGTTGCCCACGAAGTCGTCCCGGATCAGGCGGGGTTGCTTGCGCGGGTCGAGGAGTCCCGGCGCGACCGCGTTCGGGTCGTCGGGCCAGTCGCACGCGCTCCGCTTGCCGTCGAAGATGGAGATCGGCGGCACGTTCGGCAGCCTCAGCGGCTGATTGAAGAGGAGTTGGCCGGTCATCGTGAGACACGACTGGGCGTGCGCGTCGGTGATATTCGCGGTGGCCTGGATGTCCGCGTACAACGCCTTGCCCTTGCGGTCCGCGGCGATCGTGTTGAAGAAGGGGACGCCCTGCGTGGTCTCCAGGGTGTTGACGACGTCTTCGACGTCCTTGGCCTGGTCGAGACGGAACCAGGTGTTCAGCGCCCGCAGGTTGTTCATGTTGACGTCGCGCACGGCGTGCGCGCTGACCACCCAGGGCAGCGACACCCCCTGCATCGACGTGGTGACGGGGCCGTAACGGGTGGACCACAGGGTCCTGGTGACCTTGCCGAGGGAGCCGTCCGACTTTCGCACGTCGACGGTGACCTGCTGCGAGGTCATCTGTTCCCAGACGCCGTCGACGAGGTACGTGGTGGGGTTGAGCGGATCCACCTGGACGTCGAAGAGCCCGAACGGGGCGACCGTGGCGACCGTGTGGCTCCAGGCGACGTCGTCGTTGTACCCGATGTTCACCGCGGGGAGTCCCAGGAGGCTCGCCCCGGAGACGTTGACCTTGCCCGGGATGGTGAGATGGCTCTGCCACATCCGGTTCTTGCCCTGCCACGGGAAGTGCGGGTTGGCCAGCAGCATGCCGGTGCCGCCGGAGACGCCCTGCGAGCCGACGGCCAGCGCGTTGCTGCCCATGCTCTGCTGCCGGCTCACCGCCAGCGCGGAACTGATCTTCGCCGCGGTCTCCTTGGGCGAGGACGCGGGTTTCGCGGGGGCGGACGCCGCCCCCGGGGGCGCGGCGTCGACCTGGCCGTCGAGGAGCGCGTCGGCGCTGCCCATGATGATCTCGGCGTGCGCGTGCCGGTAGACGTCGAGTTCCGTGATCGGCCGCACCCAGGCGGCGCCCCGGCAGGCCGGGTCGGTAAGGGCGTCGGCGCCCGTCTCGGACAGGTACCGGTTGTATCCCTGGACGTAGCCCCGGATGGCCTCCTTGACCTCGGGCTCCGGGCCGTCGGGGGCGGGCTGTGCGATCAGCCGCTCCACCACCCCGTCGTCCTTGATCCGCTGGAAGTACAGGTCGCTCTTGAGATTGGTGGTGGTGTTCTGGTTCTGGCCGGGGCTCGCCCTGCCGTCGGGCCCCAGATGGCGGGACCTCTGAGCGTTGACCATCAGATAGGTGTCGGCCAGGGTGCAGATGTTGTCCTTGGCCGCCGCGTATCCGTAGCCGGTGCCCAGGCCCTCCCAGTCCGAGGCGATGATGTGCGGGATGCCGTACTCGGTGTACCGGATGGTCGGCCTGTCCGGTCCCGCCGCCGGCCGGGTGGCGGCCGTGGAGCCCGTGGCGGCCATCGTGCTCATCACCGCGACGGCGGCCGCCACCGCCATCGGCAGCCTCGCTCTTGCTCGCGTCCGTGCCATCGGCCCGTCCTCCCCTTCGTACCGCTCCTCGTGCGAACGCGGTCACGCTAGGAAGGGGCGATGAAATCCCGATGATGGACCACCGCCGACGGGCGATCCGGTACCCGAGGCGGGGCCGGCTGTCACCCCGTAACCTTCCGGGGTCTCCGGGCCGTCGGGGCGTTGCTACGTTCCCTACCGCCCGCCCGCGCCACCCGGTCGGCGGCCCGCGCCCCTGGAGGAGCTTCCTGTGCTTCGTGGACTTTCCCGCCGCGCGGTGAGCTCCGTGCTCGCGGCGTCGGCCGCCCTGCTGCTGCCGGCCCTGGTGCCCGCTGCGGCCCCGGCCGCGGCCCGGACCACCGCTTCCACCGCGTCCGTCCGATCCACCGTTCCCGCCGCTTCGGTCGCATCAGCCGCTTCCACCGCGGCGTGCCCGGCGGCGGGGCCCGTGTCCCAGCACTTCCACTCCGGGCACAACGGCGTCGACGTCGCCAACGGGGTGGGGACGCCGATCTACGCCGTGTCCGACGGCGAGGTGACCATCTCCGGGTACGAGCCGGGCTACGGCCAGTGGATCCGGATCCAGCAGCCCGACGGGCGGATCTCCGAGTACGGGCACATGTCCCGGCGGGACGTCTTCGCCGGCGACCGTGTCGTGGCCGGCCAGCAGATCGCCCTGATGGGTTCGGAGGGGAACTCCACCGGCCCCCACCTGCATCTGCGGATCTGGGGGGACTCGTCCGCCTCCTACGGCGTCGACCCCGAGGTCTATCTCGCCGAACGCGGCGTCGTGCTGCCCTGCACCCCGGGCACGGGGCCGCGGCCGAAGCCGCTCGTGTATCCGTCGGAGTCGGGCCGGGTCGTGTCGGCGCGGTCGGCGGACGGGCGTCTGGAGGTGTTCGCGGCCGGGGCCGACGGCATCCACCACGCCTGGCAGCGGGAGGTCAACGGCGACTGGTCGCCCTGGGAGTCGCTGGGCGGTCCCGCCGGCGCCGAGCTCGCGCTCGCGCCCAACGCCGACGGCCGGCTGGAGCTGTTCGCGCTCAACGGGACCACCTTCCAGCACCGTTGGCAGCTGAGCCCGTCCGGCGGCTGGTCGCACTGGGAGGGCTTCGGCGAGGGCGGCCGGGACACCGCGGCCGGAGTCAACGCGGACGGCCGCATCGAGGTCTACGCCTCCGGCCCGGTCGGGCTGTTCCACCGGTATCAGCTCGCCCCCAACGGCGGCTGGTCGGGCTGGGAGTCCACGGGCGGCGGCCCCGCCGACAGCCGTGTGGAGATGGGGAAGGCTCCCGACGGACGCCTTGAGGTCTTCGCCCTCAACGGCACCACCTTCCAGCACCGCTACCAGACCGCGCCCAGCGGCGGCTGGTCCGCGTGGGGCCCGTTCGGCGAAGGCGGCCACGACCTGACCGTCGACCACAACGCCGACGGCCGCCTGGAGGTCTTCGCCTCGGGTCCGGTCGGCGTGTTCCACCGGTACCAGACCGGGCCCTCCGGCTGGTCGGGCTGGGAACGCACCGGCGGCCCGGCCGACGCGCAGCTCACCAGCGAACGCACTCCCGACGGCCGCGTCGAGGTCTTCGCCATGAACGGCACCACCGCCATGCACAGTTGGCAGACCGCCGTCAACGCCCCCTACAGTGACTGGGCCCCCTTCGGCTCCGGCGGTACGGAGGTCACCGCCGCCTCCAACGCCGACGGCCGGATCGAGGTCTTCGGGACCAATCCCTCCGGAACCTTCCACATCTGGCAGACCGGGTTCTCCAGCTGGTCCGGCTGGGAGTGGCTGGGCGGCTCCCCCGGCCCCGGCCAGGGCTGACCGCTCACCCGGAAGGATCAGATCCGTGTTTCCGATCAGCAGACGGAGTGTGCTGCGGGGTGTGGCCGGAGCCGGGGCGCTGCCCCTGCTCGGCCTCTCCCCGGCCGTCGCCTCGCCCACCGGTGACGCCCCGGCGCCCTCGTGGGTCGGCGCGGGCCCCTTCGCGTACGTCCACGACCCGTCGACCCCCGCCGGCCCGCGCTATCTCAACGACCATACGCTGATCAGGGCGCGGGGCCGCTGGCACGTCTTCGGCATCGTCGGCGACAGCGCGCCGCGCGGCGAGGCGCCGGACAGCTCGGCGGAGATCTCCTTCGCCCACGCCTCCGCCCCGGGCCCGCTGGGTCCGTGGACCACTCACGCCGACGCCCTCACCATCGACCGGTCCTACTTCGGTGAGGAGCACCTGTGGGCGCCGCACGTCGTCGAGGCCGACGGCACGTTCTGGATGTTCTACGCCGCAGGCGGCGCGAGCGGGGCGGCCGTCAACCTGGCCACGTCGACCGATCTGTTCACCTGGACCCGCGTACCGTCCGGCCCGCTGTTCCGGGGCCTCGCGGCGCGTGACCCGATGGTGCTGCGGGTGGGGGACGAGTGGGTCATGTACTACACGGAGCTCTCCGGGCCGGGTGGGCACCACGTCGTTGCCCACCGGCGGTCCGCCGACCTGACGCACTGGAGCGAGCCGGGCGTCGCCTTCACCGACGCGAGCACGGACGCGACCGTCTCGGTCACCGAGTCGCCGTACGTCGTCCGACGGGACGGCTGGTACTACCTGTTCATCGGCCCGCGGGGCGGCTACGAGGGAACCGACGTACTGGCGTCGCGGGACCCCTTCCGCTTCGAACTCGCCGGGTACGCGGGGCATGTGGCCGGTCACGCCGTCGAGGTCATCGACGACGGGGGCACCTGGTACGCGAGCGCGGCCGGCTGGTTCCGCAACGGACTGTTCCTCGCGCCGCTCCAGTGGCGTGACACTCCGGTCCCGTGGCAGAGCCCCGACCACCCGGTGGCCGGGCTCGACGTGCACGGCCGCCTCACGCTGTTCGCGCTCGACGCCGCCGACCGCTCGATGCTGCGGCGCGTCCAGCTCGACCCGTACGGCGACGGCTGGTCGGAGTGGGAGCCGTTCGGCGGCCCGGCGGGCGCGGTTCCCTCCCTCGGCCGCGACACGACGGGAGGCTGGAGGTGTTCTCGATCGCCCCGGGCGGCATCCACCTCAACCTCCGCGTGCAGAGCCCGGACGGCGGGTGGCACGACTGGGAGGGGTTCGGCGGCCCGGCCGGCGCCGCGCCCGCCGTCGCCCGTGACGCGGCCGGCCGGCTGGAGGTCTTCGCCCTCAGCCCGGGCGGCGCGTCCTTCGCACGGCGCCGGCAGCGGTCGCCCGGGGCACTGGCCTGGGATCCGTGGGAACCCGGCTTCGGTCCGGCGGCGGGCGCGCCACCTGTGGTCGCGGCGAACGCCGACGGCAGGCTCGAGGTGTTCGCCCTCGCGCCCGGCGGCGCCGGGATCGTCCACCGGTGGCAGGAGACCCCCGGCGGGCCGTGGACCCCGGCATGGCACCCGTACGGCACCGCGGCGGGCTCCGCGCCCCGGGTGGCCGAGGACGGCAGCGGCCGGCTCGCGGTCGCCGCGATCGGGCCGTCGGGCGTCGGGACCTTCACCCGGCGGCAGACCGCGCCGAGCGGCGGCTGGGACGCATGGCTGCCGATGTTCGGATGGAGCGCCGCCGTCCCGGCGTTCGCCGCCAACGCCGACGGCCGCCTGGAGGCGTTCTCGCTCGCTCCGGGCGGCGCCCGGCTGAGTCACCGCTGGCAGCTCGCTCCGGGCGGTGACTGGGGCCCCGAGCGGGAGTTCGGCGAGCCCGGTGTCCGGCTCGTCGCCACCCCCACGGCCGTACGCGACCCGGCCGGGCGGCTGCACGTCTTCGCCGTGACCGCCGCGGGGCGGATCCGGACCCGTGTCCAGGAGCGGCCGAGCGGCGAGTGGCGGCCGTGGACCTCCTTCGGCGAGCGTGCGGTGGCGCCGCTGGTGTCGCATGCTCCCGCTCTGTGAGCGGAGCGTACGGATCTCGCCACGTGAACGGTGACATAGGCCGCCTCCGGACACCTGTGAGGGCCCCGGACCCGGATTCCGCCCGCCGTTCACGGTGACGTTGCCCACCTTGTGCGGCCCCGGGCCCGGCGGCGGCGGCCGGCCCCGGCCCGGCCGGTCCGCCGCTCCGGCGGCGCGCGGACACGGCCCGTCTCCCGCTCTCCCCGGTGCACGCTCCACGTCCCAACTGCTCGGCGGAGGAACGGAAACAGTCCCACATGGCGGCTCATTTCACGGCGCCGACATGACCTGGGCCGGCGAGAAGGTCCCCGGCAGTCCGCGTCGCACGGAGTCACGGGGGAGAGGCTCCGGGGCGCCCCGCGCACCGTCGTGGCGGGTGGCTCCGGCCGCTGGGCGGCCCGTCCGGACGAGGTGGCCAAAGTACGACGGTGAACTCCCCCTACGGATGAGTATCGTTCGGCTCGTCCGAGAGTACGGCCGGGGGAACGGGGGAACGGGTGAGCGGCGTAGTCGTCCATCTGCCGCGAGGTACGGGAGGCGCCGACGGCGGCGAGCCGGGCGGGGACGCGGTGACGCTCCGGCTCGGCCCGGGCGAGGTGGCCCGCTTCGGACGGGGCTCCGCCGCGGTCCCCGTCGAGCTGGTCCTGGACGACCCGGCGATCTCGCGGCTCGCCGGGGAGATCCGGGTGACCCAGGACCACTGGCAGCTGACGAACTACAGCGCCGGCCACAGCTATCTGGTGGAGAACCCGGAGGGCGCGGGCGAGTACCTGAGGATTCCGCCGCGCCGGGTCGGGGCGCCCATCCCGTTCGAGTTCTCCCGGGTGGTGCTGCCCACCCGGGGTGACGCCACCGTCTCCTTCCAGGTGTTCGCCCCCGACCATGTGTTCCTCGACCCGGAGGCCACGGACGTCCCCTGGGGGAACAGCACGGTGACCGCGTACTCCCTGGACGAGACGGCCACGTACTTCCTCGTTCTCGTCGCGCTCTGCGAGCCGCGTCTGCGGGACCAGTCCCGGGTCGCGGTGCCCACCACCCCGCAGATCGTCGAGCGGCTCAGGGGTCACGTCACGTGCGGCACGCTGACCGCTCGGGCGGTCAGTTCGCACATCGACTACCTGGCCGAGGAGAAGCTGCGCATCGCGGGCCCCGCCACCGGGGAGTCCGGCAAGGGGGACCGCCGCAACGGCAAGCGGGAGGAGATCGTCGGGCTCGCCCTGCGGTTCGGGCTCGTGCGTGAGGAGCACCTCGCGCTGCTGCCGCCCCTGACGGGGGCCGGCGGGCGGGAGCGGCAGGGCGCCTCGTGACCTCCCCGGGCGTCCCGGGAGGCATCGCGGGGCACGACCGTTCGGACGAACTCCCACCCGGCTACCGGGTGGGAGGCTGGGTGGTCTCCGAATTGATCGGGTCCGGGGGGTGGTCCACCGTCTACGCGGCGCGGCCGGCCGACGGGCCCGCGGGCCCCGCCGAGGTCGCGCTCAAGATCATGCCGACCGCGGGACTCGCGCCCCGGCAGGCGCGCAGGATCATGGAGTCCGCCCGCCGCGAGGTCGAGCTCGGGAGCAGGGTCGGGCATCCCCGGCTGATCGGTCTCCTCGGCTCGTTCGTGCTCGCGGCGCCCGATCGGCCCGCCGTGGACGGCGCGATCGTGCTCGTGATGGAACGGGCCTCCGGCAGCCTGCGCGAACTCCTCGACGCGGGGGTGCCCGAGGCGGACCGGGGACCGCTGATCGCGGGAATCTGCGAGGGGCTCGCGCATCTCCACCGGTCGGGCTGGGTCCACGCCGACCTCAAGCCGGAGAACGTCCTGCTGGGTGCCGACCGCTCGGTGAAGCTGTCGGACTTCGGCCTCGCGACCGAGCTCACGGGGACCCACGGGTACGCCCCGCCGATGGGCACCCTGGACTATCTGCCGCCTGAGCGCTGGCGGGCGCCCCTCGGCGAACTCGGCGTCCGGATCAGGCCGACCGCGGACATCTGGGCCTTGGGCATCGTCGTCCACGAGGTGTTCTCGTCGGGCGGTTCGCCGTTCTCCGGCGCCACGCCGGTGGCGCGAGGCGCCGCGGTCCAGGAGTACGGCGAGGGGCGGGCGCCGCTGCGGATGGACCACGCGGTGCCGCCGTTCTGGCGGGAGCTGGCCGCCGACTGTCTCGCCCCGACCCACGAGGCGCGGGCGCCGCACACCGCCGAGAGCCTGCTCGCCCGCATCGCCGGCCGTCAGAAGACGCCCGCCGGCGGGCGTCAGCGGGTCCGGGCCCGCGCCGCCGTCCTCGCGACCGCGATGTGCGGGTTCGCCGCCGCGGCCCTGTGCTCGGACGCGGTGCGGCCGGTCGGGTCCGTGCCGCCCGACGTCCTGGGCTCGACGGCCGGCACGATCCGGGTGTTCAACGCGGAGCGGAGTTGCCGCGAGCGGGTCGACCGGCACCCCGGGTGCAGTCTGGGGCTGGCGATCGATCCCGTACGGCCGTACACGGCGGACAACGTCGTGCCGACCAGGGTGTGGCACGGCGATGTGCTCGCCGCCGACTGCCAGGTCCCCGACGGGCAGCCCATCGTCGACGAGGAGGCCCGGTGGTCCACCCGCTGGTTCCGCGTCCGGCTCCCTTCCGGGTCTGGTCCCCCGGTGGCCTGGCTGCCCGCCGTGCGCACCAAGGAGCGGCCGGCGCTGCCGGAGTGCCCGCGCCCGACGGCCTGAGCCGGAGGTGCGGGGACGCGCGTACCCCCGGGAGAGCTGCTTCCCGGGGGTACGCGAGGGTTCACGCCGTACGGTGTGCGGTCAGTTCGCTTTCACAGGGGCTGGCCCGGAAGTGGTCCGGATCTTGGCCGGCGGTGCCTGCGGTACGGCCGGAAGATCCGAACCGATACCGGAAGTCAGGCAGCGACGAGCTCCTGCTCGCGGTCCGGCGCATCGACCTTGGGCTTCTTGTTCGGCAGCGAGAGCCGGAAGACCTTGTGCCACGCGGAGAACACCTGCTTGGGCAGGGGCCCGGTGACGTACTCCAGCTCGTACTTCTCGAACAGCGCGCGCACCTTCACCGCGACCTCGGCGTACCGGTTGCTCGGCAGGTCCGGGAACAGGTGGTGCTCGATCTGGTGCGACAGGTTGCCGGTCATGAAGTGCATGGCCCGGCTGCCGCTGATGTTCGCCGAGCCCATCATCTGGCGCAGGTACCACTGGCCGCGCGTCTCGCCCTTGATCGACCGGCGCTCGAAGACCTGGACGCCCTCGGGGAAGTGCCCGCACATGATCACCGAGTGGGACCAGATGTTGCGGACCAGGTTCGCTGTGAACGTCGCGGCGAGCGTGGTGAGGAAGGACGGGCCCGACAGCAGCGGGTGGATCACGTAGTCCTTGAGCACCTGCTTGCGGATCTTGCGGCCCACGGCCCTGGCCCGCGCCCGGAACTCCGGGTCCTTGCGGCGGCGCTTGTGCAGGTTCTTGCCGAGCTCCAGGTCGTACGCCGCGATGCCGTACTCGAAGAAGCAGGCGTTGATGAAGTTCCACAACGGCTGGCCGAGATGGAACGGGTGCCACTTCTGGTCCTCGTCGACGCGCATGATGCCGTAGCCGAGGTCGTTGTCCTTGCCGATCACGTTGGTGTACGTGTGGTGCAGCTCGTTGTGCGAATGCCTCCACTGGTCGGACGGCGATACGTGATCCCACTCCCAGGTGGTGGAATGGATCTTCGGGTCCCGCATCCAGTCCCACTGGCCGTGCAGGATGTTGTGCCCGATCTCCATGTTGTCCATGATCTTCGCCACGGACAGTCCGGCCGTGCCGATCAGCCAAGCGGGCGGGAAGAACGAGAACAGCAGCACGCCCCTGCTGACCAGCTCCAGCTTGCGCTGCGCCGAGATGACCTTGCGGATGTAGGCGGCGTCCTTCTCGCCCCGGCTGGCGATCACCTCGTCGCGGATCGCGTCCAGCTCGCGGCCGAGCTCCTCGATCTGCTCCGCGGTCAGGTGGGCGGTGGGGTCGATGGCGGTCAAGGTGCTCCTACCGTTCGATGTCACAGGGGCCCGCCGCGGCGGACACGCAGGTCTGGATGAGGACGCCCGGCTCGGCCTCGGTGATCTCGCCGGTGCGCAGGTCGCGGACGGCGCCCGCCTTGAGCGGCGTGACGCAGCCGAAGCAGATGCCCATGCGGCACCCGGACGGCATGAGCACGCCGGCCTCCTCGCCGACGTCCAGCAGCGGCGTGGCGCCGTCCGCCTCGACGGTCTTGCCGGTGGCGCTGAAGGTGACCTCGCCGCCGTCACCGGCGACGACGAGGGCGGCACGGAAACGTTCGGTGTGCAGGCGCTCTGCGACGCCGTGTTCGCTCCAGAACTCCTCGGCGGCGTCGAGCAGGCCCGCGGGTCCGCAGGCCCAGGTCTCGCGCTCGGCCCAGTCGGGTACCAGTTCGGCGAGACGGGTGATGTCGAGCACGCCGTCCGTGTCCGTGTGCACCTCGGTGAGCTGCAGCTTCCCGTCCGCGACCAGGTCGTGCAGTTCGTCACGGAAGATCACGTCCTGTGGGCGTGGCGCGCTGTGGACCATGACGACGTCGTCGAACTCGGTGTCACGCAGCATGCCCATCACAGGCGTGATGCCGCTGCCGGCCGTCAGGTAGAGCACCTTGGCGGGCCGGGCCCGCGGCAGTACGAAGTCGCCGGTGGGCTGGTCGAGCTGGACCAGCGTGCCCGGCTGTGCCCTGCGGACCAGGTGGTTGCTGACCTTGCCGTCCGGGATCGCCTTCACGGTGATCGTGACGCGGCCGTCCCGGCGGTTCGCCGGCGAGGTGATGGAGTAGGCGCGCCACAGGCGCCTGCCGTCGACGTCGACCCCGATCCGCACGTACTGGCCGGCCGTGTGACCGCGCCAGCCCTTTCCCGGCCTGATCACGATGGTCGCGGCGTCCCCCGTCTCGGGGTGCACGGCCTCGATGCGCCCCCGCAGGTCCGCGCCCGCACGCAGCGGGCTGACCAGGTCGAGGTAGTCCGACGGCAGCAGCGGCGTCGTGACCATCTCCAGCAGTTTCCACGCCCTACTGCGGAGGGCTGCACTCGTCATGACCCCAGCTTGATGCGCCTCAGGGCGTAAAGTCCTGACCGCAGGACGTAAATCTGGCCGGCTGAATTGTTCGCAGGGAATAAAAGACATGAGCCATCCGATCCGGAGGGTCACCGAACCGGCTCTGGACCCGACAACGGTCACCGCACTCCGGGCCGCGCTGACGACCACCGCCGACGAGGTCGTCCAGGCGATCATCGACGAGGTCCCTCCCTACGCCAACGCCCTTTCGGGCCGCATGGGCGTCACCATCCGCCGAGCGGTCCGCACCGCCCTGGGGCACTATCTGGACCTCGCGAGCGGGAACGCCACGGGCGGCGACGCCGGTGACGCGGCCTACGAGCTGGGCCGGGGCGAGGTGCGCGACGGGCGTTCGATGGACGCCCTGCTCAGTGCCTACCGCGTCGGCGCCCGCGTGGCCTGGCGATGCCTGGCAGCGGGTGCCGTACCCGCAGGTCTGCCCGCCGCCGAGGTCGCCAAGTTCGCCGAGCTGACCTTCGCCTACATCGACGAGCTCTCCGCCGCCAGCGCCGCGGGCCACGCCGACGAACTGGCCGCCCGGGGCCGGGACCACGAGCGCCACCTGGAACACCTGGCCCGCGACCTCCTCGCCGGCGCGAGCCAGGATGTGCTGCTGGCCGCTGTTCAACGGGCCGGGTGGCAGCCCCCCGTTACGCTGACCGCCGTCCTGCTGCCCGCCGCCCAGACCCGGCCCGCCTACCGCACGCTCGACCCGGGCACCCTCGTCCTCGACGACCTGCCGGACGCCTACGGCGTGCTGCTCGTCCCCGATGCCGACCGGTCGCACCTCTTGCGGCAGCTGACCGACCGCACCGCCGTGGTGGGCCCGGCCCGGCCATGGACCCGTGCGTCCGCCTCGTACGCACGAGCCGCACGCGCGCGCTCCCTCTCCCCGGATATCCGGGACACCGAGGACCACCTGCCCGAGCTGGTGCTGAGCGCCGACGCGGACGCGTTCGCAGACCTGCGGGCCCGGGCCCTCGCACCGTTGCGGACCTTGCCTGTCGCGACCGCACGGCGGATGGAGGAGACGTTGCGGGCGTGGTTGCTTCACCACGGCAGGCGGGACGAGGTGGCGGCGGCGTTGTTCGTCCATCCTCAGACCGTCCGGTACCGGATGTCGCAGCTGCGGGAGCTGTTTCCGGATCTCGCATCGCCACACCGGGTCCTCGAGCTGACGCTGGCGGTCGGTCTTCGGGCCGGCTGACGCGTACCGCGATCGGGGGAGAGGAGGAACAGAAAGAGTTGGCACCCGTGTCGAGCGGGTCGCGCCGACGGCGCCTGACGGGCGAAAGCCCAGGTCAGGCGCCGTCTTTCAGGCTCTACAAAGAAGCCGAGCTTCTTCGGGGAGCAGCTCACCAGGAGGTTCTTCGTCTGCTGCACCTGCCGAGGTGCGGCCGCGAGAGGAGGACCGGCCCTCGAGAAGGGACCGTCGGCCCTTGTCCGCCCCTGCCGGTCACGAGCAACGTGAGTCCCGCTGGCGGACCCCGATGCCTCGCACATCAATACGGAGGACAGACCTGTGAAGCGCACCCTTGTCGTCGGAGTGGACGGATCCCCGGAAAGCCGGGCCGCTGCGGACTGGGCCGCGCGCGAAGCCGTACGGCGTGACCTGCCCCTGCAGGTGGTCCACGCCTGGCTGTGGCAGCCGCTCGCCGTTCCGATCGTCCAGGACCGCCAAACCGAGTCCCGCCGCGCCGATGACATCCTGAAGGAGGTCGAGCAGGAGCTCACCCACCGGTACCCGTCGCTCGCGCTCACCGCGGAAGTCCTGTGCGACGCGCCCGTGCCGGCCCTGCTGCGCACCGCCAAGGAAGCCGAGATGCTCATCCTCGGCACCCGCGGGCACGGAGCCCTGCTCGGCTTCCTGCTCGGCTCCTACGGTCAGCAGGTGATCGCTGCCGCCGAGTGCCCCGTCGTCTCCGTCCGCTCCGCCCACGCCAGGCCGCTGGCCGTGCCGGAGGAGGGCGAGGTCGTCGTGGGACAGCAGGGTGGTGTGGAGGAGTCCGCCGAGGTACTACGCGTCGCGTTCGAGGCGGCCGCGGCGCGCAAGGTACCGCTTCGCGCCGTCCGGGCCTGGAACCTGCCCCCGGTGTACGGATACAGCCCCGGCTCGATGTGGATCGCCGAGCAGTTCGGCGGGCTGGAGCCGTTCGAGAAGGCCGCGCTGGACCAGGCGCTGGAGCCGTGGCGGCTGAGGTTTCCCGAGGTCGAGGTCGTCGCGCACGTGGAGCGGGGCAGCGCCGGCCACGTGCTGCTGTCCGAGGCTTCGGACGCCCAGCTGGTCGTCGTCGGCCGCCGGGTCCGCGAGTCGGCGGTGGGTACGCGCATCGGTTCGGTGGCCCATGCCGTGCTCCACCACGCGGCCTGCCCCGTCGCTGTCGTCCCGCACCACTGACGCCGAATCGACGGTTGAAGCCGGGCCCGCCGTCGTACGGCGTGCCCGGCCCGTCCCGTGGACGGTTCCTACTCCCCGGCCGGACCGGGTGCCGACCGGGCGGGGTCGGCGCGTGACTGGCGATCACCGCGGCCTGGACGCGCCTCTCCACGCCGAGCTTGATGAAGAGCCGCGAGATGATGTTCTTGACGGTCTTCTCCGCCAGGTACAGCCGTTGGCCGATCTCCCGGTTGGTGAGACCCTCGCTGACCATGAGCAGGATCTCCTTCTCCCGGTCCGTGAAGCCCGGTAGCCCCGGGGCCTGCTCCTCCTTGGGCACGTCGCCGCGCATGCGGGCCATCAGCCGCGTGGTGGCCCCGGGGTCGAGCATCGACTGGCCGGCGGCCACCGTCCGGACGGCGGTCACGAGGTCGGTGCCGGTGATCTGCTTGAGCACGTAGCCGGAGGCCCCGGCCATCACGGCGTCCAGCAGTGCTCCCCGTCGTCGAACGACGTGAGCATCAGGCAGGCCAGCTCGGGCATCCGCTAGCGCAATTCCCGGCACACGCTCTCCCCGTCGCCGTCCTGGAGCCGTACGTCCAAGATCGCGACCCGGGGGCGCAGCGCGGGGATGCGGATCAGCGCCTGTTCCGCCGTGCCGGCTTCACCGACCACGGTCAGGTCGGGCTCGGCGTCCAACAGGTCGTGCGCTCCCCGGCGTATGACTTCGTGGTCGTCGAGCAGGAAGATGCTGATGGGATCGGTCGCGCCGCTCATCCGTCCGGATCTCGTCACCAGGTTCCGGTTGGAGGCGGACCCGGCGCAGCCCGTGCCCGCGGACCGGGGCTGATGCCGTGCCCCGGTCCTCAACCCCCGGTGGAGAGGGGAGCCCGCCAGACGAGCCTTGTACCCCCGTCCTCCGGAGTCTCGTGAGTGAAGGAGCCACCCAGGCTCTGCGCCCGCTCGTCGAGGTTGAGCAGGCCGCTTCTGCGGCCTTGGGCCGGAATGCCCGTCCCGTTGTCCGAGACGGTCAGCACGATCTCGCCCTGGCCGGCCTTGAGGGTCACTCCGACCCGGGTCGCCTGTGCGCGGCGGGCGGCGTTGCTGAGCAGCTCGCCCAGCACAGCCATGACGTGGTCGGCGATCTGTGGAGGTACGTCGGTGTCGAGCAGGCCTTCCATGCTCAGGCGCGGCGGGTGACCGAGGGTGGTGGCCGCGTCGCCGACGGCACGGGCGGCGCGCGCCCGCAGACCAGGACCGCCCTCGCGGTCCTTGGTGCGCAGCCCGAAGATCGTCGACCGGATGATCTTGATCGTTTCGTCCAGGTCGTCGACCGCCCGGCCGACCCTTTCGGCGCCACCGAGAGGGTGGAGATCACCGTCTCGTCCTCGGTGTCGAAGTCGATCCCGCCACGCTTGTCGGTCAGGTAGAGATTGCCGAACACCTCGTCGCGGACCCGGATCGGCACACCGAGGAAGGCGCGCATGGGCGGGTGATGGGCCGGAAAGCCGTAGGAGGAGGAGTGCGCGCCGAGATCCGTCAGGCGCAGCGGTTCCGGGTGGTGGATGACCTCCCCGAGCAGGCCGTGGCCCGCCGGCAAGGGACCGATCTCGGCGATCTCCTCATCCGTGAGCCCCACGGTCAGGAACTGTGAGAGAGTCCGGCCGTCGGGGCCGATCACTCCCAGCGCGCCGTATTCGGCGTCGACGAGCAGCGCGGCGGCCTCCACGATCCGCCGGAGCACCTGGGCGAGATTCCAGTTCCCGCCCCACCGACACCACGGCTTCCAGGAGGCTGTGCACCCGGTCCCGGGTGCCTCGCACCTCGTCGATGCGCGCTTGGAGCTCGTCCAGCAGCTCGTCCAGTCGCCTCCGCGGTACCTGCGTCAACGGATCCCTCACACCCACGTGCTTTCCCTCCGACGGCTCGCTCGGTGGCCCGATCCACGGTCAGCGTATCGACACGCCCAGGCCCGATGGGCATCGTTGCGCGCGGATGCCAGCCGAGACTGACTTGACCGAAGCGCCGCGGTCTACGAGGACGAGCTGCTACGGCTCCAGACGGAGCTGATCAAACTCCAGGAGTGGGTGCGTGCGGAGTGCGCTCGGCTCGTGGTCGTTTTCGAGGGCCGCGACGCGGCTGGGCAAGGGCGGCACGATCAAGCGTGTCGCGGAACACCTCAACCCCCGGGGCGCACGCATCGCGGCCCTGACCACTCCGACGGAGCGGGAGCGCAGCCAGTGGTACTTCCAGCGTTACGTCGAGCACCTGCCGGCTGCCGGCGAGATCGTCCTGTTCGACCGCAGCTGGTACAACCGCGCCGGAGTCGAGCACGTCATGGGCTTCTGCACACCCGCGGAACACCGGCTCTTCCTGCGCCAGTGCCCGCTCTTCGAGCACATGCTCGTCGAAGACGGGATCCTGCTCCGCAAGTACTGGTTCTCCGCCAGCGACGCAGTGCAGGAGGAGCGGTTCCGCGCCCGGCGGAGGACCCGCTGCGGCGCTGGAAGCTCCCCCCGATGGACCTGGAGTCCCTCACGCGCTCGGAGGCGTACTCGCGCCGAGCGCCGTGCTCGGCGCCATCGTCGCCTATGCCGCCGTCCGCCTCGTCGAACTGGGCGAGTTCCGGCGCCTCGCGGCCTTTCGCCGACGCGAACTGCTCCTGGCACTCGGTTGCCTTCTGGGCGTTCTCGCCCTCGGCATCCTGTACGGGTCCTTGTCGCCGTGACCCTGTCCGTGGTCGAGTTGCTGGCCAGCGTGGCCCGCCCGCACGACGCCGTGGAAGGAATGGTGCCCGGGCTCGCCGGCATGCACGACGTGGACGACTACCCGACGGCGCGGACCGTTCCGGGGCTGGTGATCTACCGCTACGACTCGCCGCTGTTCTTCGCCAACGCGGAGAACTTCCGCCTCGTGCCCTGGCAGCGATCGACGAGCAGACCTCTCCCACACGGTGGTTCGTCCTCAACACCGAGGCGAACATGGAGGTGGACATCACGGCGCTGGACGCCGTGGACGCACTCCGTCAGGAACTCAAGGACCAGGGCGTCGTCCTGGTCCCGGCAAGGGTCAAGCAGGAACTCCGCGAGGACCTGGACGCATACGGCCTGACCGCCTCTGTGGGCGCCGACCGCATCTACCCGACCCTGCCCACGGCTCTGGACGCCGATCGGGAATGGAGCCGCGGGGCAGGGCCCGAGGCGGAATGAGCAGGACCTGCCGTCCCGAAGAGGGCTGCCCGGCACCTGCTGGTGACTGGGCCGGGGAGCGTAGTCGGGGTGGTTCGGGTCTTCTCCGAGCTGGTGTGTCGCCTGCGCCGGGGGCCTGCTGCGCATGGCAGGGGCTGAGTCTTTGGCTCAGCATCCGGCGAAGCCGGGAGCCCACGTGAGCATGATTTCGCTGGCTTCCGTGAGCGAGGTCCATCTCGGTTCAGTCTTCGGACCGGGTAAGGACGAAGACGCCGTCGTCCGCGCCCTGGGCCCGTTGCAGCTCTCGGCAGGGCGCGGGATATCCATCGATCAAGTCGACGAATCCGTTCCCGTCCACCACGCATCCGCGATGTCCTTGCTCGCGTTCCCGTGCGGCGAGGACGAGTTTCTTGCTGTACTCCCGGTGCGAGTCGGTTACGAACTGACTGGCGAGATCGCCGTGGACGACGAAGGTGATCTTGCGGGAGAAGTCTGGCTTGGAATTCAGGCGGGGGGTTCGCCCCGCCCCGCCGTGTTCGGTCCCGTTCGGTCGCTGCGCAGGGCCCTTCGGCCCTGCGC
>NZ_JBHYMC010000064.1:0-42714 GCF_042742535.1 Streptomyces sp. NPDC058880 | reverse complement strand
GGGGGGCCCCCCCGCCACACCCCCGGGCTTCGTTGACCGGCACCGCGGCCCGTGATGGCCTCGCCCCATGCGCCTCCTCCTGAGCCGAGCGGGCCGAGCCCTGCACGTGGCCGCGGCCGCCGCCGCGCTGGCCGCCGCCACCGCCCTGCCCGCGGCCGCGGCTACCGCCGCGCCGGCCGGGCCCGTGGCCCGTGCGGCCCCCGCCGACGAAGCCCCGTACATCGTCACCGTGCGCCAGGACGTCGATCCGGCGGCGGTGGCCCGGATGGTCGGGGCCTCCCCCGACCACGTCTACCGCACCGCGCTGCGCGGCTTCGCCGCCCGGCTCAACCCCGGCCAGGTCGCCGCCCTGCGCGGCTTTCCGGGGGTGGAGTCCGTCTGGGAGGACGGCGGCGTGTCCCCGTCCGGCGCGGCCGGCTGACCGGAGGGCGGCCGCGGCGGACGGCTCCCCGGCACCCTCGCGCACCCGCCCGGCGCTTAGGGTTGCGTGGATCAACCCACCGGTTGGTCACCGGGGGGGGCGGGGGGAGACCGATGAACAGTGCGACCGATGTGTTCCAGCCGCTGCGGGCCGACGATCCGCAGACCGTCGGCGGCTACCGGCTCGCCGCGCGGCTCGGGTCGGGCGGCATGGGCCGTGTCTACCTGTCGCACACCCGGGGCGGCCGCCCCGTCGCGATCAAGGTGGTCCATCCCGATCTGGCCGAGGACCCGACCTTCCGGCGGCGCTTCCGCCGGGAGGTGGAGGCCGCCCGGCGGGTCCGGGGTGCGTACACCGCCGAGCTGATCGACGCCGACCCCGGGGCGACACCGCCCTGGCTGGCCACCGTGTACGTGCCCGGTCCCTCCCTGTCGGAGGCCGTCGCCCGGCGCGGGCCGCTGCCGGACGCCGCGGTGGTGTGGCTGATGGCGGGCGTGGCCGAAGCCCTCGTGGCCGTCCACGGTGCAGGCATCGTGCACCGGGATCTGAAGCCGTCGAACGTGCTGCTGGCCGCCGACGGGCCCCGGGTCATCGACTTCGGGATCTCGCAGGCCTCCGGCCTGACGGCCACCGCCACGGGAAGCACCATCGGCACACCCCAGTACATGGCCCCCGAGCAGGGGCTGGCGGGCGAGACCACACCGGCCACCGACGTCTTCGCGCTGGGGCAGACCGCGGCGTTCGCGGCGCTGGGCAAACCGTTGTACGGGGACGGGCCGTCCATGACCGTGCTGTTCCGGATCGTGCACTCGAAGCCCGACCTGACCGGACTGCCGGAGCCGCTGCGTCCGCTGTTCGCGCTGTGCCTGGCCACCGAACCGGAGGAGCGGGCCACCCCGGCGGAGATCCTGGCCTGGTGCCGCGCGTATCTGGGCGAGGAGGCCGCGGGCGGCGGCCCGGCCGTCTGGCGGGAGGTGGCCGGCCTGGACGAGGAGATACCGACACCGGTCCCACGGCCCGCCGCGGCAGGCGCCACCCCGGGCGGAACGGCCCCGGGGGGCTCGGCTTCGGGAGGCACCGGACACGCGACGGCGGCCCCGGCGGGAGCCGTCCCGCCCTCATCCGCGGCGACGCCGGCCGCGGTGGCCGTGCCGACAACGGGGGGCACCGGGCTCAAGCGGCGGCGAACCGCGCGGGTCGCCGCCGTGGCGGCGGTGACGGGTGCGCTGACCCTGGGAGGCCTGGGCTGGAAGCTCATGGACGTGACGGACCGGGCGGCCGAACCCGAGGCGGCCGCGGCCAGGTCGTCCGGCCCGACGCTGCCGACCGGGGCCGCCGCCCCCACGCCCACTCCGACGCCGAGCGCGTCCCAGCCGCCCAGGCCGATCCCCTATCCGGGGCTGGAGCTGAACGAGAAGAACTCGATCAGCTTCGACGAACCCGTCCAGCACGAGGACGGCGACCGCACGGGCGACATCCGCATGAAGTGCGGGCTGGCCAGCGGCTGCACGATGGAGAGCGACACGAGCGTGTTCTCCATGCCCCGGAAAGCGGGCACCGGAAACCTCGAAACCTGCCGCGAGGAGCTGGAGTTCGCCCGGCAGAACAGTCTGACGCTGCACGTCATGGCGGCCGGCAGCGAGGTCTGCGTCAAACACCCCTCGGGTGACATCGCGCTGTTCGTCATCGGCATCAAGTCGGCCCCGGGCCTGTCGAAGGACCCCAGCTGGATCAGGGCCGACATGACGGTCTGGCGCGCGGCCTCCTGACGCGCGGCCTCCTGACGAGGGGCCTCACGCCGCCTTCCGCGGCGCCTCCCCGTCCGCGTCCCCGTCCGCGTCCGCATCGAGTGACACGACGAGGAAGGCGTCCCGGTCGAGGTCCATGACGACGGTCACCCGCAGGCCGCTCTCCCGGCAGCGGGCCGCGCACTCCTCGGCAGGCCGGCTGCCGTAGGGATCACCGGCGGGAAAGACGTCGAGCACCTGCGTACGGCGCACCGCTGCCACCTCCTGAACGACGGATCGTCCTCACCGCCCGGGTGCCCCGTCCGCCGCATCCCATGCGCCGCGGCACAGAGGGAGATGGCAACACCCGGTGGTGTTGCCACCGCCGGTGCGCGCACGACCCGGGGCGCCGGCCGCGATCCGCCGGACAGGCCCTAACCGCGGGCTGCCCCGACGAAGGCCCGGATCAGGTCCGGCGACTTCACTCCGCGTTCCCGCTCCACCCCGCTGGAGACGTCCACGCCCCACGCCCCGGTGGCCGCGAGCGCCTCGCGCACGTTGCCCGGGTTCAGCCCGCCGGCCAGCAGCCAGCGCCCCTCGGGCGCGGTGAAGTCCGCCGAGCCCCAGTTCCACGGCTTGCCGGAGCCCGGATCGGGGGCGTCGAGCAGCAGCAGGTCCTCGCCGTACTCACCGCAGCGCTGCACGCGCCCCGCGGTGGCCCGCAGCAGGACGCGGCCCTCGGCGCGCAGTGCCGCGAAGTCCTCGGGGCCCTCCTCGCCGTGCAGCTGCACGCCCCGTACGCCGCTCTCCGCGGCGAAGCGGCGCACCTCCTCGACGGACTGGCCGCGGAACACCCCGACAGTCAGCACCGTGTCCGGCACCCGGGCCGCCAGCTCGCGCGCGGTGGCGGCGTCGACCGTACGGGGACTGCCGGGTGCGAACACGAAGCCGACGGCGTCGGCCCCGGCCGCCACCGCGGCGTCGACGTCCGGCGCGGTCCTGAGCCCGCAGATCTTGACGAAGAGGTCAGCCATGCTCCCAGCCTATGCGTCCCCGGGGGGCCGGGGCCGGGCCCGCCCGCATGCCGAACGGCTCCGGCCGGATCACCCGCCCGCCCCTCAGCGCCCCACCTGAACGGGACCGAGCACCGCCCCGCCGACGAGGGCCGCGAGATGGGCGGCGCCCACCTCGTCGGCGGACCGGAAGTGCACGTAGAGCGTGTGCCGCCCGTCGGGATGCGCCTCGTTGAGGTCCAGCTCCACCCGCTGGTTCGTCGGGTCGGCGCACGCGGACGGTATTCCGGGCACCTCCGGCCAGGCCCCCCGCCACAGCATCGTGGCCGCCCCGCCGCGCAACACCCGCAGGAACTTCGCTTCCACCGGGCCGGGAGCCGCGTACGCGTCGACCGTCAACGGCAGCGCCGCGGCCAGTTCCCGGTCGTCGCCCGGCAGTTCGGCACCCAGGTACCAGGTGTCCGCCGCCGCCCAGTAGTCCGACGGATCGAACATGCCGGCCGGCAGCAGCGCCGCCATCCCCCGGGCCTCGGCGACGGTCTCCGTCCGCGCGCACAGCCACATCTCCGGGTCGAGCGGCCTCATCCGCGCGCACAGCAGCCGGGCCCGGCGGTGGGCCTCCCCGAGGTCATCGGTCCGGAACACGGGATAGGCCCGCGAACTCCCCACCCCGTCCTCATCCCTGCCCGTCGCGCCGGGGCGGCGGTGCCGACGGGCGGCGCACCTTCGCGTACGTCCCGGCGGGATCGGCGGTGTGCGGCACGGGATGTGTGACGGAGTTCCCCATGGCCGTACGTTCACACGCTCCCACCCACCCCGGCCAGCGGTTTTAGCCACCCGGTCGAAGGGGAGCGCCCCCAGGGCCGGGCGGGGCCCGCGCCCGCACGACGGTGTCCTTCGGCGAGCCGCTGCGCATCCCCGCGCCGTTCGACCTCACGCTCGACACCACGTCCCGACTGTCCCGGCCGGGAACGCCCGAGGGCGGCACCCCCGTCGGGGTGCCGCCCTCGTTCGAGAACAGCCGATCGACCAGCAGGCCGATCAGAAGTCCATGTCACCGCCCGGCATGCCGGCCGGAGCGGCAGCGGCCTTCTCCGGCTTGTCGGCGATGACGGCCTCGGTGGTCAGGAACAGCGCGGCGATCGACGCGGCGTTCTGCAGCGCGGAGCGCGTGACCTTCGCCGGGTCGATGATGCCCTCGGCGATCATGTCGACGTACTCGCCGGACGCGGCGTTCAGGCCGTGACCGATCGGAAGGTTGCGCACCTTCTCGACGACGACGCCACCCTCAAGACCACCGTTGACGGCGATCTGCTTCAGCGGGGCCTCCAGGGCGAGCTTCACGGCGTTGGCGCCGGTCGCCTCGTCACCATCGAGCTCCAGCTTCTCGAAGACCGCGGAGGCCTGCAGCAGGGCCACGCCACCACCGGCGACGATGCCCTCCTCGACGGCCGCCTTCGCGTTGCGAACGGCGTCCTCGATGCGGTGCTTGCGCTCCTTGAGCTCGACCTCGGTCGCGGCACCGGCCTTGATGACGGCCACGCCGCCGGCCAGCTTCGCGAGGCGCTCCTGGAGCTTCTCGCGGTCGTAGTCCGAGTCGGAGTTCTCGATCTCGGCGCGGATCTGGTTCACACGACCGGCGACCTGGTCGCTGTCACCGGCACCGTCGACGATGGTGGTCTCGTCCTTGGTGATGACGACCTTGCGGGCGCGGCCGAGCAGGTCGAGACCGGCGTTCTCCAGCTTGAGGCCGACCTCCTCGGAGATGACCGTGCCGCCCGTGAGGATGGCGATGTCACCGAGCATGGCCTTGCGGCGGTCGCCGAAGCCCGGGGCCTTGACGGCGACGGACTTGAAGGTGCCGCGGATCTTGTTGACGACCAGGGTCGACAGGGCCTCGCCCTCGACGTCCTCGGCGATGATCAGCAGCGGCTTGCCGGACTGCATGACCTTCTCCAGGAGCGGCAGCAGGTCCTTGACCGAGCCGATCTTGGAGTTGACGATCAGGATGTACGGGTCGTCGAGAGCCGACTCCATACGCTCCATGTCGGTGGCGAAGTACGCCGAGATGTAGCCCTTGTCGAAGCGCATGCCCTCGGTGAGCTCCAGCTCCAGACCGAAGGTCTGGGACTCCTCGACGGTGATGACGCCTTCCTTGCCGACCTTGTCCATGGCCTCGGCGATGAGCTCGCCGATCTGGGTGTCGGCGGCGGAGATGGAGGCCGTGGAGGCGATCTGCTCCTTGGTCTCGACATCCTTGGCCTGGGCGAGCAGGGCGGCGGAGACGGCCTCGACGGCCTTCTCGATACCACGCTTGAGGGCCATCGGGTTGGCGCCGGCGGCCACGTTGCGCAGGCCCTCGCGGACGAGCGCCTGGGCCAGGACGGTGGCGGTGGTCGTGCCGTCGCCGGCGACGTCGTCCGTCTTCTTGGCGACTTCCTTGACCAGCTCGGCGCCGATCTTCTCGTACGGGTCCTCGAGCTCGATCTCCTTGGCGATGGAAACACCATCGTTGGTGATCGTGGGGGCGCCCCACTTCTTCTCAAGGACGACGTTGCGACCCTTGGGGCCAAGGGTGACCTTGACGGCGTCGGCGAGCTGGTTCATCCCACGCTCGAGGCCGCGGCGGGCCTCCTCGTCGAACGCAATGATCTTGGCCATCTGAAGTGGTCCTCCCGGACAGCGGTGGATTGCTCCCAGGACCGCGCCCGCGCCCGCGACGGACGGCCTGCATGCCCGGCGGTTCCTTCCCACCGGACCCTGCGGGCCTCACCGACCCGGTCCTCGTTTCAGTAGCACTCTCACTCGTAGAGTGCTAACGCCAATGATTAGCACTCGACCCCCGAGAGTGCAAGCGGCTTCGAAGAAGCCTCGGCGTGGGGTGGCGGTCGGGTGACGGGCGGGCGCAAGCGGCTTCGAAGAAGCCTCGATGCGGGGGTGGCGGTCGAGTGACAGGCGGGCGCAAGCGGCCCCGGGGAGAACACGGGCACACGGGGGACACGCGAGGGGCCCACATCCCGGACACGGGATGTGGGCCCCTCGTAGGTCTTCCGGGTCTTCGACGGAAGACCGAGCGTCGGTGGTCGATGCTCCGGGACTAGCCGAGCGCGAGCTTGACCATGTCCGCCTGCGGACCCTTCTGGCCCTGCGAGATCTCGAACTCGACCCGCTGACCCTCTTCAAGGGTGCGGTACCCGTCCATCTGGATGGCGCTGTAGTGGACGAACACATCCGCACCACCGTCGACCGCGATGAAGCCGTAGCCCTTCTCCGCGTTGAACCACTTGACGGTGCCCTGAGCCATGCCTAACTCCCCTATTACTGGCCCTTGCGCGGGAACGCACTTCGCGTTCCCGGGTCAGAACTTGCGTCGGAACGCGTCGACCGAGGCTGAATGTATCTGCGCGAGTGCTGTCTGCAACAGGTCAATCCGACGAGAAATCTGGACACCGAGAAACATTGAAATAGAGTGAAAATTTGGCATCTTCCAGGGCAACTCGGGCCAGACATATCTCGCCAAAGCCCCATACCGCGCCCGCACATTGACCCGATGTCGACCCTCACGCGACCCGTTCATATGCAGCGGGCAAGTCCAGCGGAGGGGACTTCCCCAACTCTACCGTGCCCAATCAAACAGAATTACCCCCTCCGCTTTTAGCGGAGGGGGTAATTTCGGTTTGTCGGGAGGGTCAGCAGCCGCCCGCGACGGCCGGGATGATCGACACACCGGCGCCGTCCGGCGTCACCGCCGCCAGACCGCCCTCGAAGCGCACGTCGTCATCGTTGACGTAGACGTTCACGAAGCGTCGGAGCTTGCCCTGGTCGTCCAGGACGCGCGCGGCGATGCCCGGGTGGTTCTTCTCCAGGGACTCGATGACCTCGGCGAGGGTCGCGCCCTCGGCCGGGACCTCGGCCTGACCGCCGGTGTAGGTGCGCAGGATGGTGGGGATGCGGACGTTGACGCTCATGGCGCTACTGCCTTTCCGGTAGTACGAGGGAGGGTGGTCAGGCCAGGCCGGCGGCGCGGAACGCGTCCAGGCTGGGGCGGATGGTGGCGGTCTGCCCGCTGTCCGCGGCCACCGCCTCCAGGGTCTTGAGGCCGTCGCCGGTGTTGAGGACGACGGTGGTCAGCGCCGGGTCCAGCTGCCCGTTCTCGATGAGCTTCTTCGTCACGCCGACGGTCACGCCACCCGCGGTCTCGGCGAAGATGCCCTCGGTCTGCGCGAGGATCTTGATGGCCTCGACGACCTGCTCGTCGGTCACGTCCTCCACGAAGCCGCCGGTGCGGCGCGCGATGTCCAGGACGTACGGGCCGTCGGCCGGGTTGCCGATCGCGAGGGACTTGGCGATGGTGTTCGGCTTCTGCGGGCGGACCACGTCGTGACCGGCCTTGAAGGCGGTCGAGACCGGGGAGCAGCCCTCGGCCTGAGCGCCGAAGATCTTGTACGGCTTGTCCTCGACGAGGCCCAGCCTGACGAGCTCCTGCAGCCCCTTGTCGATCTTCGTCAGCTGCGAGCCGGACGCGATCGGGATGACGATCTGGTCGGGCAGCTGCCAGCCGAGCTGCTCGCAGATCTCATACGCCAGGGTCTTGGAGCCCTCGCCGTAGTACGGGCGGAGGTTGACGTTGACGAAGCCCCAGCCCTCGCCCAGCGGGTCGCCGATGAGCTCGGAGCAGAAGCGGTTGACGTCGTCGTAGTTGCCCTCGATGCCGACCAGGTCGCCGCCGTACACACCGGCCATGACGACCTTGCCCTGCTCCAGGTCGTGCGGGATGAACACGCAGGAGCGGAAGCCGGCCCGGGCGGCCGCGGCGCCGACGGCGCCGGCCAGGTTGCCGGTGGAAGAACACGACAGGGTGGTGAAGCCGAAGGCGCGGGCGGCCTCGACGGCGATGGCCACGACGCGGTCCTTGAAGGAGTGCGTCGGGTTGCCGGAGTCGTCCTTGACGTACAGCTTGCCGGTGACGCCCAACTCCTTGGCCAGGTTGGCCGCGTCGACCAGCTTGGTGAAGCCGGGGTTCAGGCTGGGCTTGGAGGCCACGTCGGCGGGGACGGGCAGCAGCGGCGCGTAGCGCCAGATGTTGTTCGGGCCGGCCTCGATCGCGGCGCGCAGGGCCTCGGGGTCGCCGGTCGGCAGCGCGTAGGCGACTTCCAGAGGTCCGAAGCACTCGGCGCACGCGAAGATGGGACCGAGTGCGAAGCGGGTACCGCACTCCCGACAGGAAAGGCCGGTGGCAGGTCCGAGATCGACAGAGGTGGCGACAGTCTGTGCAGCCATGATGGCGAGGCCCTTTCTCCTCATCTTCCCCATGGCGCATTTCGCCATGAGACGGAATTGGCACCTTCCCTAGCCGGGGACCTCGCTGACGAGCGCTGACGCGCGATCGCGAGAACCGACTGGAGGGTTGCCGGGGCTTCAACGGGCCGTATCCCTCTGCCCCTCTGGATGAGCGGTATGGCACCGGCACACGCGCTCTGTGGCGCGCCGGTGCGTTTGTCCGCGGGGACCCCGGCATGCGGTGGTCCTTCGCGTTGTTCAAGACTGTAACCGAAGGGGCGGGCGGTTGAGACAGCCGTCCGAACCGCGAGATGGATCACAAAACGGCTGATAACACCGACACGCAGGGAGTGCTGAGAGTGCTGGAAGAGGTGGAGCGCTGGCTGGCCGACCGCTCCTGGTCCGCCGCCGACCGACCGCTCGACCAGTTGCTCGACCTCAAACGGGCGGCCGGGACCACGGTCAGCGTGGTGCTACCCGCGCTGGACGAGGAGGCGACGGTCGGCGCGATCGTCGAGGTCATCCGGCGTGAGCTGATCGAGGGACTGCCGTTCCCGCTCGTCGACGAACTGGTCGTGGTCGACTCCGGCTCGGCCGACCGGACCGCCGAGGTCGCGGCGAAGGCCGGCGCCCGGGTGGTGCACCGCGACGAGATCCTGCCGAGGATCCCGGCACTGCCCGGCAAGGGCGAGGTGCTGTGGCGCTCGCTGCTGGCCACCAGCGGGGACGTCGTCTGCTTCGTGGACGCCGACCTGCGGGAGTTCTCGGCCGCCTTCGTCTCCGGAATCGTCGGCCCGCTGCTGACCGACCCCGGCGTGCAGTTCGTCAAGGCGATGTACGACCGCCCGTTCGGCACGGAGTGCGACGGGCCCGCCGCCGGCAGGGCACCGGGCCAGGGCGGGCGGGTCACCGAGCTGGTCGCCCGCCCGCTGCTGAACCTCCACTGGCCGCAGCTGGCCGGCTTCGTCCAGCCGCTGGGCGGCGAGTACGCCGTGCGGCGCTCGCTGCTGGAGCGCCTTCCCTTCCCCGTCGGCTACGGCGTCGAGCTGGGGCTGCTGGTCGACGCACTGCACACGGTCGGGCTGGACGCGCTGGCCCAGGTGGACGTCGGCGTACGACTCCACCGCCATCAGGACGGACAGGCGCTGGGCAGGATGGCCGCGGCGATCTACCGCACGGCCCAGGTGCGGCTCTCCCGCGGCCACCTCGTACGGCCGGAGCTGACGCAGTTCGAGCGGCGGCCGGAGGGCTTCGTACCCCGCACGTACGCGGTGGACACCGAGGAGCGGCCGCCGATGGTGGGCGTGAAGGAGTACGGCCGGCGCCACGTGGCGTGACCGTGTCCATACGTTTGAGCGAGCGCGGGCCGGGCTAGGTTCGGCGCATGGCTTCTCAGGTACTCGTCGCGGCCAACCGCGGCCCGCTCTCCTACGCCCTCTCCGACGACGGCACGCTCAGCGCCCGGCGCGGCGGGGGCGGACTCGTCTCCGGTCTCTCGGCGGCCCTCGCGGAGCAGCCGGGGGCGCTGTGGATCTGCGCGGCGTTGTCGGAGCCGGACCGGGAGGCGGTCCGCCGGGGGGTCGCCGAGCCAGGCGTCCGGATGCTGGACATCGATCCCACGGTGTACGACGACGCGTACAACGGCATCGCGAATTCGGTGCTGTGGTTCACCCACCACCACCTCTACGACGTGCCGCGCGAACCGGTCTTCGACGCGGAGTTCCGCCGCCGCTGGGGTGGTTACGTCGCGTACAACGAGGCCTTCGCGCGCGCCCTCGCCGAGGAGGCGGCGCAGGGGGCCCGCGTGCTGGTCCAGGACTACCACCTGGCGCTGGTGCCGGGCCGGTTGCGGGAACTGCGACCGGATCTGCGGATCGCGCACTTCACGCACACGCCGTGGGCCTCGCGGGAGTTCCTGGACATGCTCCCGGCCGACGTCAGGGAGGAGCTGGTGCGGGGGATGCTCGGTGCGGACGTCGTCGGTTTCCACACCCGGGTCTGGGCCGACGCCTTCGCGGACGCCGCGCACGCGGACGCCGAGCGGCGGGTGGCCGTCTTCCCGCTGGGCGTGGACGCGGACGAGCTGCGGGCGCTGGCGCACCGGCCGGAGGTGGACGCGAAGCTGGCGGAGCTGCGGGCGGAGGTCGCGGGACGCAGGACCATCGCCCGGGTGGACCGGACCGAGCTGTCGAAGAACATCCTGCGGGGCCTGCTGGCCTACCGGGAGCTGCTGACGGTCCGCCCCGAATGGCGCGGCCGGGTGGTGCACCTGGCCTCGGCGTACCCGTCGCGGCAGGACCTCAGGGTGTACCGGGACTACACGACGGCCGTCTCGGAGCTGGCGGCGGAGATCAACACGGAGTTCGGTACGGAGGACTGGCAGCCGGTGCTGGTGTCGGTGAAGGACGACTTCGCGCGGTCGCTGGCGGTCTACCGGATGGCGGACGTGGCGCTGGTGAACCCGGTGCGGGACGGCATGAACCTGGTGGCGAAGGAGATCCCGGTGGTGTCGGAGGCGGGGTGCGCGGTGGTGCTGTCCACGGGCGCGGGGGCCTACGAGGAGCTCCGCGAGGACGCGCTGACGGTGAACCCGTACGACGTGTCGGCGACGGCGGAGGCGCTGCACGCGGCGCTGTCCCTGCCGGACGCGGAGCGTGCGGAGCGCACCGAGCGCCTGGCCTCCGCCGCGACGGCCCTCCCCCCGTCGGCCTGGTTCAAGGCTCAGCTCGCGGCCTTGGACTGATCCGCGCCCGGCGGACGGCGGACGGGCCGGCGGCGGAAGGCGGGCGGAGCGGCAGCGGCGGACGGCGGAGCGTCAGCGGCGGACGGCGCCGGCCAGGGAAGCCAGGAACGATGCGACGGCGGCCGGCCCCGGCAGGACGAGGTCGGCCCGGGCGGCGAGCTCGGGGACTTCGGCCGAGCCGCTGCACACCAGCAGCCCCGGCAGCCCGTCGGCCCTCCGCTTCTCGACGGCCGAGTACGCGGCCAGGTCGCCGAGGTCGTCCCCGGCGTACAGGACCGTCTCCGCGTCCCGCTCCGCCAGGAACTCCGTCAGGGCCACGCCCTTGTCCATGCCCGGGGGCCTCAGCTCCAGCACCGCCCGCCCCGGCTCGACCATCAGCCCATGCCGGGCGGCCAGCTCCGTGAGGGGTTCGCGCAGCGCGGCGAAGGCCGCCGCCGGGTCCTCGGCACGCCGGGTGTGGACGGCCAGCGCCCGGCCCTTCTCCTCGATCCAGGTGCCGCGCCAGGCCCCGATGGAGTCCAGGAATCCGGGCAGCTCGGCCCGTACGGCCGCCACCCCGGGGTGCTCGGCGGGGGCGTGGACTATGCCGGTCACGGCGTCCCAGCGTTCGGCGCCGTAGTGGCCGAGGACGACGAGGTGCTCCAGTCCGGGCACCCCGGCGAAGCCGCCGTAGCGTACGGCGACGCCTGCCGGCCGCCCGGTGACCACGGCCACCGAGTCCACCTCGGGGGCGAGCGCCGAGAGCGCGGGAACGGCGTCGGGATGTGCCCGGGCCTGGTCCGGGTCCGGGACGATGTCGGCGAGGGTGCCGTCGAAGTCCAGGGCGACCACGGACCGGCGGGGTGCGCGGAGCAGGGCTTCGAGTCCCTCGCGTCCGGCTGCGGTGACGGGCATCGGCAGATCGTGCGGATGGCTCCCCATACGCACGACCCTAACGGCCCGGCGGGTCCACGGCTACGGCTATCGCCGGGCTCGCTGGGCCTCGCGGATCCTTCGCAGCCGGTTGACGGTGCCCGGGGCGTGGGCCAGTGCCCGCGGGTCGTCCATGAGGGCGTTGAGCAACTGGTAGTAGCGGACCGGGGTCATCCCCAGTCCTTCCCGTATGGCCCGTTCCTTCGCTCCGGGCCCCGGCCAGGTGCGTCCCTCGTACGCGAGCACCGCGGCCTCCGTGGCCGTCAGCTGCCCGTCGTCCGTCATACGGCCAGATTAACGCCGCCGTCCGACAGACGGCGGCGTCCCCCGGATCAGCCCTTGTCCGCGGCGCGCGCCGCGGTGGCGATCTCCTCCAGCACCTTGGCGGGCTGTCCGCCGGGCTGGACGGCCGTGCCGATCTTCTGCTTGATGTCCTCGCTGACGCCCGCCCAGGACTTCTTGCCGACCGGGTAGAGCCGCGAGCCGGGCAACGCCGTCAGGAAGGGCCTGAGCTGGGCCGCGGGGCCGGTGGCGGCCTGCTTCGCCTGGAAGCCGGTGGTGGTGGCGGGCAACAGGTCGTACTTCTCGGTGAAGGCCGTCACGTTCTCCGGCTGGTACAGGTAGTCCAGGAAGGCGCCGGACTGCTCGCGGTGGCCGTTCTTGAAGGCCATGACCCAGTCGGCGACGCCCATCGCCGGCTGCGGGGAGCCGTCGGAGGTCGGCAGCGGCACCATGCCGAACTTCACGCCCTTGGCCTCGGCCTGCTTCATCAGCGTCGGGTGGCCGTTGAGCATGCCGACCTCGCCCTTGGTGAAGGCCTCGAATGCGGCCTGGCGGTCCAGCTTGCCGGGCTCGACGGGCCCGACGAGCTGCTGGCCGACCATCTTGTCCCGGAGGAACTCCAGCGACTTGACGTTGTCGGCGGAGTCGATGGCGTAGCCCTCTTCGTTGTCGGTGTAGCCGCCACCGCCCGCGAGCATCCACATCATCGTCTCGGCCTGCGCCTCTTCGCGGCCCAGCGGCAGCGCGAAGGGGACGGGCACGCCCGCGGCCTTGAGCTTCTTCGCCGCGGCCTCCAGGTCGGCCCAGCTCCTGGGCTGCCAGCCCTTGCCGTCCTTGCCGATCACTCCGGCGTCGGCCAGCAGCTTCTCGTTGTAGAAGAGCAGCCGGGTGCTGGAGACGAAGGGCATGCCGTACTGGGCCTGCTTGACCTTCCCGGCGTCCGCGAGCGGCGCAAGGAAGTCGGCCTCGGTCTTCACCGAGAGCAGCTCGGCCGTGGAGTACAGCTTGCCGGCGGCGGCGTAGTCGGCGTAGGCGCCGATCTGGGCGATGTCGGGCGCCTTGCCGGCCTTGACCATCTCGGCGACCTTGGCGTCGACCTCGGACCACGAGTAGACGTTGACCTCGACCTTGACGCCGGGGTGGTCCTTCTGGAAGCCCTCGGCGAGGCCCTTCCAGTAGCCGGCCGAGGAGTTCTGCGGAGTGTCCCCGTAATCGGCCGCCACGACCCGCAGGGTCACCTCGTTGTCTCCGGTGAGTCCGCCGATGGCTCCGCAGCCCGTCAGCGTGACGGCGGTCAGGCACAGCGCGGCGCCGGACGCGGCCAGGCTCTGGTAACGGCCCTTCACAGGTATCGATCCACCCCTTGTTGTACGTACGATCCACGTAAGGTCTACACCACTTTGGCGGCTCGTCCACATCAGGCCCCCCACCAGGGCGCCCGATTTGTATGGCCACTCAACAATCCCTCCCAATGGACTAGACCTTTCCCCGCCGAGCACGCGAGACTGTCTCTGTGAAACCCGTGAAACACGTCATCGCCCTCGATGTGGGCGGCACCGGGATGAAGGCCGCCCTCGTCGCCGACGACGGCACCCTGCTGCACGAGGCGCGCCGCGCCACCGGCCGCGAGCGGGGCCCCGACGCCGTCGTCGAGACGATCCAGGACTTCGCCTGCGAGCTCCTCGCCACCGGCCGGGAACGCTTCGGACGGGCCGCCTCGGCCGCCGGCGTCGCCGTCCCGGGCATCGTCGACGCCGACAGCGGCACCGCCGTCTACGCGGCGAACCTCGGCTGGCGCGACGTCCCGCTGCGCGCGCTGCTCACCGGGCGGCTCGGCGGCATCCCCGTGGCCCTCGGCCACGACGTGCGCACGGGCGGACTGGCCGAGGGCCGCATCGGCGCCGGCCGAGGCGCCGACCGCTTTCTCTTCGTCCCGCTCGGCACCGGCATCGCCGGCGCCATCGGCATCGCCGGCCGCATCGAGGCCGGCGCCCACGGGTACGCGGGCGAGATCGGGCACATCGTGGTCCGCCCCGGCGGCCCCGACTGCGGCTGCGGCCAGCGCGGGTGCCTGGAGACCCTCGCCTCCGCCGCCGCCGTCAGCCGCGCCTGGGCGGCCGCCTCCGGCGACCCCGGAGCCGACGCCGCCGACTGCGCCAGAGCCGTCGCATCCGGTGACGCGCGCGCCCGAGAGGTCTGGCTGGCCGCCGTGGGAGCCCTCGCCGACGGGCTGGTCACCGCGATCACCCTGCTGGACCCGCGCACGCTGATCATCGGTGGCGGACTCGCCGAGGCGGGGGAAACCTTGTTCACACCACTACGGAAGGCCGTGGAGGAGCGCGTGACGTTCCAGCGGCTCCCCCACATCGTGCCGGCGGCCCTCGGGGACACCGCCGGCTGCCTGGGCGCAGGGCTGCTCGCCTGGGACCTACTCGCCACGGAGGTACCGGCCTGATGTCCGGAAGCGCACACAGCACTGTTCTCTCCGGCGCCAGGGTGGTACTCCCCACCGGGACCGTGGCGGGCGGCCGGGTCATCGTCGAGGGCGCCCGCATCGCCGGCAGCGCCCGGGAGGACGCGGAGATCGTCGACCTGACCGGGCACTGGATCGTCCCCGGCTTCGTCGACATCCACAACCACGGCGGCGGCGGCGCCTCGTTCACCTCGGGCACCACCGAGGACGTGCTCCGGGGCGTACGCACCCACCGCGCGCACGGCACCACCACCCTCGTCGCCTCCACCGTCACCGGGGACCTGGACGAACTGGCCCGCCGGGCCGGGCTGCTGGCCGAACTGACGCAAGCGGGCGAGATCGCCGGCATCCACTTCGAGGGGCCGTTCATCAACCCCTGCCGCAAGGGCGCCCACAAGGAGGACCTGCTCCGCGACCCCGACCCGGCCGAGGTCCGCAAGCTCGTCGACGCGGCCCACGGCACCGCCCGCATGGTCACCCTGGCCACCGAACTGCCGGGCGGCCTGGACTCGGTACGGCTGCTGGCCGAACACGGGGTCATCGCCGCGATCGGGCACACCGACGCCTCGTACGAGCAGACGCGCGCCGCCATCGACGCGGGCGCGACCGTGGCCACCCATCTCTTCAACGCGATGCCCGCGCTCGCGCACCGCGAACCCGGCCCGATCGCCGCCCTCCTGGAGGACGAGCGGATCACCGTCGAGCTCATCAACGACGGCACCCACCTGCACCCGGCCGCCCTCGAACTGGCCTTCCACCACGCAGGCGCGCACCGCGTGGCACTGATCACCGACGCCATGGACGCGGCCGGTTTCGGCGACGGGACCTACCATCTCGGCCCGCTGGAGGTGGAGGTCAAGAGCGGTGTGGCCCGGCTCGTCGAGGGCGGCTCCATCGCCGGCTCGACGCTCACCCTGGACACCGCGTTCAAGCGCTCGGTGACCCTCGACGAACTGCCGGTGGAATCCGTGGTCCAGGCGATCTCCGCCAACCCGGCCAAGCTGATCGGCCTGTACGACGAAATCGGCTCGCTGGAGCCCGGCAAGTACGCCGACCTCGTCGTTCTGGACGCCGCCTTCGACCTCAAGGGCGTCATGCGACGCGGCGAATGGGTCGTCAGCCCCGCCTTCCGAAGGCCCGCCTGACGGCCATGCGGCTGGACGGAACGAGGCGGTCGGCCCGTAGGACTGGGCCGACCGCCTCGTGTTTGGCATGATCCCGGCAGCAACAGACCCGGGGGTGCCCATGATCCTGACCGTGACGCTCAACACCGCACTCGACGTCACCTACCGCGTGCCGCGGCTGCTCCCGCACGCCTCGCACCGGGTCACGGCCGTCAGCGAACGGCCCGGCGGCAAGGGGCTCAACGTCGCCCGCGTCCTGGCCGCGCTCGGCCACGAGGTCACGGCGACGGGCTTCGCCGGCGGGCCGGTCGGCTCCGTCGTACGGGACACGCTGGCCGCCTCGCCCGGGGTGGTGGACGCACTGCTGCCCTGCGAGGGCGCCTCCCGCCGCACCCTGGCCGTGGTCGACGAAGCCTCCGGCGACACCACCCAGTTCAACGAGCCGGGCCCGCTGATCACGCCCGACGAGTGGGCGCGGTTCCTCGCGCACTACGAAGAGCTCGTGGCCGGGGCGCGGGCGGTGGCCCTGTGCGGCAGCCTCCCGCCGGGCGTCCCCGTGGGCGCGTACGCGGTACTCGTACGGGCGGCCCGCGCGGCCGGCGTCCCCGTCCTCCTGGACACCAGCGGCGAGGCCCTGCGCCGTGGGGTCGCCGCCCGCCCCGAGATCATCAAGCCGAACACCGTCGAACTGGCCGAGCTGACCGGCTCCCGCGACCCGCTCCCCGCCAGCCGCGACGCCCGCCGCCGCGGCGCGCACGCCGTGGTCACCTCACTGGGACCGGCCGGCCTGCTGGCCGCGACCGCCCAGGGCACCTGGCAGGCGGCCCCGCCGCGCCCGCTCTCCGGCAACCCCACCGGAGCCGGCGACTCCGTCGTCGCCGGTCTGCTCTCCGCCCTGACGGAGGGCCTGGACTGGCCGGACCGCCTCACCCGCGCGGTGGCCCTCTCGGCGGCCGCGGTGCTGGCCCCGGTGGCGGGAGAGTTCGACGCCGGCGTCTACGAGGAGCTGCGCCGGAGCGTGCGCGTCACCAGCGGCGGCTGACCCGTCCGCCGGGCGGGCCGACCGGGCGCCCGCGGCCGAGTCGCTGAACGCGCACCCCGAACGCCTGACTGCGTTTGAAATTATCTCTTGAGTAACATTTTTGACGGTGCCTCAGCGACCGGTCGCCCGGATTCGGCGGACTATGATCACGAACGCTGTTGATCTACACATATGCAAGGTTGAACGACATGAACCGAATCTCTCGCAGGGTGCTCGCCATCACCACCGGAGTAGTGGCCGTCTCCTCCCTGGCGGCGGTGCCAGCCCAGGCCCAGACGATCTCGGGCGGCTCGTGCGGCGCGGGTTACTACCAGCAGGACGCCTACCCGCTGGGCGACCACACGGGCGCCTCCGGCGCCGGTGTGATGTTCCTCTACTACAACAAGTCCACCGGCAAGAACTGCGCGATCCTCCGCCGCGACACCCAGTTCAACGTCACCGACGGCATGGGGATAGCCATCAGCTCCAGCGACGGCAAGGTGTCCGCCGACAACCGGCGCACCTACACCCAGTACGCGGGCCCCGTCTATGTCTCCGCCCCGGGCAAGTGCGTCATGCTCTCCGGCCACGTCACGGGCTTCTGGAACGGCTCCAGCGGCTGGCCGGGCACACACCGCGAGACCACCGGCTGGGTCCACTGCGGCTGACGGGCCGCCACCTCGAACGCTTCCGGCCCCGCCGCAGGTGCGGCGGGGCCGGAAGCGTTCGGCGGGGCACGGTCAGCGCTTGGTGTGGCCCGAGGCCAGCTCCAGCTGGTCGAAAATCACGTCGCACTGGTTGCCGGGCTCGCACGAGATCTTCATCGAGTTCGAACCCTTCTTGAGCGTGATCCACGCGTAGGTGCGCGTCCAGCCCTTGTCCCAGGCGCCGTCCGCCGCCTTGGCGAAGTTCGCGAGGTTCAGCCCCTGGGTCGGGGTCTGCCCGTTGACCGTGAGGGTCGCCTTGCCGTCCTTGCCGGGGACGCCGTAGTTGACGAACAGCGTGTAGTCGCCCGCCTCCGGGACCTCCACCGTCCAGGTGAGCGCCGCACCGGTCTGGTTGAAGCCCGCGACGTACTGCCCGCCCGAGCTCTTCGAACCGGGCACCGTGCTGTCCAGCTTCGCGCCGCCGGTCAGCACCATGCCCGCCCCGGCCGCCTCGCCCTTCGGCAGCGGGGCCTGCGAGGGCTGCGCGCTCTGGGTGGGGCCGGCCGGGTCCTTCGGGGCCGCCGACTGCTGGTTGCCGGTGGCGGTGTCCTGGCCCTTGTCCACGGGCTTGTTCTTGTCACCGAAGGCGAGGGCCGCGCCGATGCCGATCGCGACCGCGCCGACCACCGCGACGGCGGCGATCAGCAGACCGCGGCGGCTGGAGGAGCCCCCGCCGTGCCCACCGTGCCCGCCGTGGCTTCCGGCCGACCCGGGCGTCTGGGTCTGGTGCTGCGGCTGAGGCTGCTGCGGCACGCCGTAGCCGCCCGCCTGGAGCGCCTCGGGGGCCTGGTACTGGGCCTGGTAGCCGGGGCCCTGCTGCTGGGGGACGGGGCCGCGCTGGCCGCCGTTCCTCCGGTCACCGACCGTACGCACCTGGTGGTGCGAGGTACGGGGGACACCGGGCTGTGCACCGGGGTGACCGCCGACCGACGCACCGGGGTAGCCGTACCCGCCGCCCGACGTGGGCGGGGTGGCTCCGGCAGCCTGGCCGTCCGCGTAGAGATAGCCGAACGGATCGTCGTCCTCGGGCTTGTTCGCCCCACCGTCCGGGCCGTTGTTCGCGGGCGTCGTCATCGCAGGTCACTCCTTTCGACCCCCGGGAGCCTACCCCGAACAGGTGCACCCACGGGCGCCGGACCGCCTCAGCCCGCCCGGCGGTGCGCCTTGGAGCGGGACCTCTTCTCGATGTACATCCGCTGGTCGGCGGAGCGCAGCACTTCGTCCGCGGACATGCCGCAGCTGGCCCAGCCGATACCGAAACTCGCGCCGACACGCACGGCCCGGCCGTCCACGCGGATCGGCGGAATGATCGCGTTGCGCAGTCGGACGGCGAGGTCCGCGGCGTCCGCCGCGCCGAGGCCGTCGGCCAGGACGACGAATTCGTCACCGCCCAGCCGGGCAACGGTGTCACCGTCCCTGACGCCGGTCGTCAGGCGCCGGGCCACCTCGATGAGGACCGCGTCGCCCGTGTGGTGCCCGAACCGGTCGTTGATCGACTTGAAGCCGTCGAGGTCGCAGAAGAGCACCGCGAGCCCCTTCGTCCCGTCGTCGACGTCGGCCGCGGGCGCCACCGTGTGCACGTGGTGGTCGTACGGCCCGTCCGTCGGCGCCGTCGGCGCCCCGGGGAAGTCGAAGGGATCGGCCGCGGTGTAGCGGTCGGGGCCGTCGGGGTGAAACCCGCGCTCACCCGCACCACCCGCCTCGAACCCGGCCTCGTGTCCGTCCTGCCCGCCCGGCGCGTCGCGCCCCTCGAAGGCCGCGTCCAGGGCCTCGATGGCGCTGGCCCGGGCGGACTGCGGCCTGCGGCACAGCCGCGCGCCGAGCCGGGCCCGCAGCTCGGCGCTGTTGGGCAGGCCGGTCAGCGAGTCGTGGCTGGCCCGGTGGGCGAGCTGGAGCTCGTGCCGCTTGCGTTCCTCGATGTCCTCGACGTGCGTGAGCAGGAAGCGCGGCCCGTCCGCGGCGTCCGCCACGACGGAGTTGCGCAGCGAGACCCATACGTACGTGCCGTCCCGGCGGCCCAGGCGCAGC
This sequence comes from Streptomyces sp. NPDC058880, assembly GCF_042742535.1. NCBI lineage: Bacteria > Bacillati > Actinomycetota > Actinomycetes > Kitasatosporales > Streptomycetaceae > Streptomyces > Streptomyces sp. NPDC058880. The sequence continues at coordinate 22,983 of NZ_JBHYMC010000064.1, read as the reverse complement.
TCGGCGCGGCCGCCCTCGGCGGAGGTGCGCAGCAGGGTGCCGATGTCCTCGGGGTGGACCAGGTCGGAGAAGGAGTAGCGGCGCAGCACGGAGGCGGGTCTGCCGAGCAGCCGGCACAGCGCGTCGTTGGTGCGCAGCAGCCGGCCGTGCTGGTCACCGCCCATCTCGGCGATGGCCATGCCGCTGGGGGCGTACTCGAAGGCCTGCCGGAAGGACTCCTCGCTGGCGCGGAGCGCCTGCTGCTCGCGCTCCAGCCGGACGAGGGCGCGCTGCATGTTCGCGCGCAGCCTGGCATTGCTGATCGCAATCGCCGCCTGGAAGGCGTACATCTGCAGCGCCTCGCGGCCCCACGCGCCGGGGCGGCGGCCGTTGCGCGGTCTGTCCACCGAAATGACACCCAGAAGTTCCCCACCGGACGCGTACATGGGGGCGTAGAGCCGGTCCTCGGGGTGCCACTCGTCCTCGAAGCGCGGATCGGGGCCGTCGGTGTGCCACTGGGGGACGTCGTCCTCCAGCAGGATCCAGCCCTCCGTGTGCGGGATGAAGCGGAGCCCGTCCCAGCACTCACCCATCGTCAGGCGGCGCTCCCAGGAGGCCCGGGAGCCGACGCGACCGGTGATGAGGGCCTCGGCGGCCGGGTCTCCGGCGAAGGCGGCGACGACCAGATCGCCGTCCGGGCGCACGAGGTTGACACAGGCGAGCTCATAGCCGAGGCCCACGACGATGCCGTCCACGACGGTCTGCAGAGTGTCCGCCAGGCTCCGGGCCGTATTGAGATCGGCCACCACCCGGTGCAGCTGCCGCAGGGTCGCAAGACGGACGTACGGCTCCGACTCGGTCTCCATTGCTCGCTCTCCCCGAGACCTCGACAGCAACTCCAGTTTTGTCATCGGCGTTTCGTTGCGGTGTCCCGTCCACTGAATCACAGTGAGCTGTGCGGCAGGTACACAGGGTCAACAAATCTTGCCCTCTGTGAGTCAAGTCACATGAGATGAATAACGGTACGCGTTGGGACGGTTCGGACTGGGAGCGCTCCCCCCGCCTTCTCGTGAGCAAACGATACGCCCGGGCCTAGGCCGAGGGGCGGGGGCACGACTCGGACCAGGGCCCGATGTGCCGCACGGGAGGGCGAGATTAGCGTTTCAGCGTGCTGAAGACGACCCCTCTGCCCGCCCGGCCCGACGCGAACCCCCATGCTGAGGGGGTGAGCAATGACGAGTTCCGCGCCGCGATGTCCCGGCTGGCCGCGGGCGTGTGCCTGATCACCGCGCACGAGAGCCCGCTGGCGGACGGCGGACCGCGCGGCGAGGACGTCGGCATGACGGCGACCGCCTTCATGTCCGTGTCCCTGGACCCGCCCCTGGTCCTGGTGAGCCTGCGCGAGGGCTCCCGCATGGACGACCTGCTGGCGGAGCAGCCGCTGTGGGCGGTCTCCGTCCTCGCCGACCACCAGCTCCCGATCGCGGGCCGCTTCGCCATGAAGGGCCGCATCAGCGACCGACTGCTCTTCGCGGACCTGCCCCACGTGCGCGGCGAGGCCTCCGGCGCGCCCCTGCTCAGCGGCGCCCTCGCCACCCTGGAATGCCGTACGGAGAACCGCGTCGAGGCGGGCGACCACACCCTGGTGATCGGTCGGGTGCTCACGGCTGCCCTGCCGTCCCCGGACTCCGCGCCGCTGACCTACTTCCGCGGGCGCTACCGGCACCTGAGCTGATCCGCGGCCCCGCCCGGCCCGGCCCCGCGCCGCGCCGGCCCGCCGCCGGCGTCCTCGGACCCTGACCCGCGGCGGCTACCAGTCCCGGCCGGTCCGGCCCCGCTTGGTCTCGGACCGCGCCTTCTTCTCCCGCAGCCGCCGCTCGTTGATCCCGCGCGGAATCTTCGTCGGCCGGCGCTGCCTGGGCGGCGGCGCCGTCGCCTCGGCCAGCAGCGACGCCAACCGGACCAGCGCCATCTCCCGGTTGCGCAGCTGCGAGCGGTGCTCGGAGGCCCGCACGCTCACCACCCCGCCCACCAGCCGGCCCGCGAGGCGCTCCAGCGCGCGCTCCTTCCAGACCTCGGGCAGCGCCTTGGTCGCCGCCAGGTCGAACAGCAGCTCCACGCGCGAGTCGGACGTGTTCACGTGCTGCCCGCCCGGCCCGGAGGACCGCGAGAAACGCCAGGAGAGCTCCCCCTCGGGGAGCACGACCGAACCGCGGATGACATAGGGACCAGGCATGTCCCCTATGATCCGCGCCCGCTCGGCCCGCGTCACCCGCATTTGCCGGGACCCGCGATCCCCGGCGGGAACCCGAGCGGCCTCTCGTCGCGTTATAGGGGTCAGCGGTACCTTGACCGCCTGTACGTGCATGTTGGATGAGGAAAGGGACATTCCCATGGCTGTCAGCCTGTCCAAGGGCGGCAACGTCTCGCTCTCGAAGGAGGCCCCGGGCCTCGCCGCCGTCACGGTCGGTCTCGGCTGGGACGTCCGCACCACGACCGGTGTGGACTTCGACCTCGACGCCTCGGCCATCGCCGTGAACGCGATGGGCAAGGTCGTCTCCGACGGCCACTTCGTCTTCTTCAACAACAAGTCCACCCCGGACCAGACCATCGTCCACACCGGGGACAACCGCACCGGCGAGGGCGCGGGCGACGACGAGGCCATCAAGGTGAACCTCGCGGGCCTGCCCGCCGACGTGGACAAGATCGTCTTCCCGGTCTCCATCTACGACGCCGAGAGCCGCAGCCAGAACTTCGGCCAGGTCCGCAACGCCTACATCCGCGTGGTGAACCAGGCCGGCGGCTCCGAGATCGCCCGCTACGACCTCTCCGAGGACGCGGCGACCGAGACCGCCATGGTCTTCGGCGAGCTCTACCGCAACGGCGCGGAGTGGAAGTTCCGCGCGGTCGGCCAGGGCTACGCCTCCGGCCTCACCGGCATCGCCCAGGACTTCGGCGTCAACGTCTGAGTCCGCCCGGTCCGGCGCTGACCGACACCAGCGCGGGCGAAGCCCCCTCCCGGCCGTCCGGGGAGGGGGCTTCGCTACCGTTCCCCACGTGATCCTCCAACCGCTGGTCCCCGTGGACGGCGCCCTCCCCGGCCCGGTCCTGACCGAGATCGCCGCCCTCTACTCGACCAACCACGCCTTCTTCGAACTCAGCGGCGACTTCCCCGACCCGAACCGCATCACGGTCGAACAGGTCGCGGCCTCCCTCGCTGACGAACTGGCCCACGCCAGCGCGGAGATCCTGCTCGCCCGCAGCGCCGGCCGCCTCGTCGGCCTCGCCGCCACCCTCGACCGCAACCCGGCCGCCGCCCCGGGGGACGACGACCCGTGGATCGGCCTGCTGCTCATCGACGCCACCGCGCACCGCGAGGGATTCGGCCGCGCCGTGGCCACCCTGGTCGAGGACCGCTTCCGAGCCGCCGGACGCACCGGCGTGCAGATCGCCGTACTGGACAACAACCCCAAGGCCCTGGCGTTCTGGCAGTCCCAGGGGTACTCCCCCGCGCGCCGGGCCAAGGACCGCGAGCTGGGCCGCGACTGCACGGTGCTGCGCAAGCCCCTCGGCACGGCGTAGCGGCGTCGCTCCCGCCCGGCCACGGCCTACTTCGGGCGGGCCGTCCCGTACAGCCACACGTCCCAGACCTCCGTCAGGTCATGGCCGGTCTTCCCCTGCGCGTAGGCGGTGAAGTCGGCGGTGCTCGCGTTCCCGTGCCGGTGGTCGGCGGCCCACCCGCGCACCAGGGCGAAGAACCCCTCGTCGCCGACCTCCTGCCGGATCCGGTGCAGGACCATCGCGCCGCGCTGGTACACCGGGCTCGCGGAGATGTCCTTCGGACCGGGCGGATCGGCCGGCGGGAAGGCGTCCCAGCCGGAGTCGGCGGCCTCGTCGACGTCCGTGTCACCGGCCAGGAGGGCGTCGAAGTGCTGCTGCGCCGTGGGCCCGCCGTGGTCCTCGTCCCACAGCCACTCGGCATAGGTCGCGAAGCCCTCGTTGAGCCACATGTCCTTCCAGGTCTTCGGCGAGACGGAGTTGCCGAACCACTGGTGGGCCAACTCGTGCAGCACCAGCCCGGCTTCGGGTGCGCCCGGGTACACCGGCTTGGTCTGCGTCTCCAGGGCGTAGTCGAGCGTCCCGGCGGGCAGCACCACCGCGCCCGCCGTGCCGAAGGGGTACGGGCCGAACCGGCGGGTGCCCCACTCCACCATCTCCGGCAGCAGCTTGAGCGCGGGCTCGCTCGCCGCCGCCTCCCCGGGCGACACCGCGTTGTAGACGGACACCCCCGAAGGCGTCTTCCCGGTGGTCACCCGGTACGGGCCGACGACGGCGGTGGCCAGGTAGCTGGCCATCGGCTCCGGGTTGTGCCACGCGAACCGCGTGCGCCCGTCGGCGCCTTCGGTGCGGGAGCGCAACTCCCCGTTCGACACCGCCTCGTAGCCGCCCGGGACGGTGATCGTGATGTCGTACGAGGCCTTGTCGCTCGGATGGTGGTTGCCGGGGAACCAGGTCATCGAGCCGACCGGCTCACCGACGCCGACCGCGCCGTCCTCGTCCGCGATCCAGCCCTCTCTGGTGCCGTCCACGTCCGTCAGGGCCCTCGGCCTGCCGCTGTAGGCGACCTCCGTCCGGAAGACCTGGCCCTTCTCCAGGTCGTCGGCCGGGCGCACCGTCAGCTCGTTGCCGGTCCGGTTGAAACGGGCGCCCTCACCGTCCACGTCAACGCCCTCGACGTGCAGGCCGCTCAGGTCGAGGTTGAAGGAACTGAGCCCCTGTCCGGCACGCGCCGTGATGACGGCCCTGCCGTGCAGCACCCCGTCCGCCGGGTCGTAGTCCAGGTCCAGCGCATAGTGCTCGACCTGGTAGCCGCCGTTGCCGGCCTTGGGGAAGTACGGGTCGCGCAGCCCCGAAGCGCCCGGCCGCCCCTGCACCGGGCCCCCCGTGCACGCCGTGGTGACGGTGAGCAGGGCGACGAGGGCGGGGGCGGCGAGGCGGGGAAGCGCGCGGTGTTCCACGCCTTCGATCCTAAGCGGCCACGGCGCGCGTCCTACTTGCTCAGCGCGTCCACGCCGGCCTTCGCGAACTTCTCGTCCAGATCGCCGCTCGGGGCGCCGGCCACACCGATGCCGGCCACGGGGGCGCCGTTCGCCTGGACCGGGGTGCCGCCACCGAGGAAGAGGGTGCCGGGGATGTCCTTCAGGTTCGGGGCCTGGGCCAGCCGGCCCACGAGCACCGAGGTCGGGGCGTTCCAGGACACTGCGGTGAAGGCCTTGCGCTGCGCCGACTCGTAGGACTGCGGGCCGGCGCCGTCGCCGCGCAGGGTGACGATGGTGTTGCCGTTGCGGTCCACCACCGCGACGGTCACCTTCTGGTTCTCCGCCGCGGCGGCCTGGAGGGCGGCCTGCGCGGCGCGGGTGGCGGCGTCGACGGTCAGGTGGGTCGTCGTGGTGAAGTTCTTGTCGCTCGGAGCGTCCTTCTTCGCCGCGAGGGCGGCGGCCTGGGCGGTGGTGGCGGCGGGGCTCGCGCTGGCGCTCACAGCACCGAAGGCGCCGGCGCCCAGGGCGACGGCGAGGGCGGTACCGGTGAGAACGCGGGTGCGGGTCTTCATCTCTGCTGCTCCTGAGAACGGTGGCACGGTGACGGCATCGGGTCTCGTTCCGGGCCGGTCGGACCGGCTCCTTCACTGCTCCAAGCCTGTGCCCGGTCCCCCCTCCGCCCCGTCCCCGTACCGGCTCGCCCCGCCCACCGCACCGGCTGACCCGGGGGTCGTCCGATCGGTCGATGCGCTCCGCCCCCGGCACGGTATTCCCTGGTCGGACCCGGGTGACCTGGGTGACCCGGGCCCGGGGCGGAGCCCGGGGAGCGGCGCCGCAGCCGACAATGGACGCATGCCCCCGACCGAGGAGCACCCCGTGACACCCGCCGCGCCGCGCGACGACACCCGCACGCTGGCGACGGTCGCCCACACCGCCTTCTTCCTCCTCCTCGGCGCCTCCGTGGCCCGCTTCCTGCTGCGCCACCCCGGCGAACCCCGCACTCCATGGGTCATCGCCCTCGGCGTCACCCTGGCCCTGCTCTACGTGCTCGGCCCCGCGCTCGGCGCCGCCCCCACCCGCCGGCGCCTCCTCTGGCTCGGCCTGGTGGTCACCACCTGGGTGGTCCTCGTCGTCCTCGCGCCCAGCTTCGCCTGGTGCGCCGTACCGCTCTTCTTCACGGCCCTGCGCACCCTCCCGCCCCGCCCCGCCATCGTCCTGGTGGCCCTCCTCACCGCCTTCGTCGTGACCGCCCAGCTCCAGCTGTCCAAGTCCTTCGATCCCAACCTGCTCCTGGCGCCGCCCGCCGTCGCCGCCCTCGCCACCGCCGTCTTCGTCCACATGGAACGCCAGGCCCGGGCCCAGCGGGCACTGATCGACGACCTGATCCGGACCCGCCGGGAACTGGCCGCCACCGAACGCCGCGAAGGCACCCTCGCGGAACGCCAGCGGCTGTCCATGGAGATCCACGACACCCTCGCCCAGAACCTGTCCAGCCAGCAGATGCTGCTCCAGGCCGCGGACCGCACCTGGGACACCGACCCCGCCACCGCCCGCGCGCACGTCCGCACCGCCACCGACATCGCCGCACACGGCCTCGCCGAGGCCCGGCGGCTGGTCCACGACCTGGCCCCCTCCGAGCTCGCCGACGGCGCCGGCCTCGCCCAGGCACTGCGCCGCCTGGACGCCGGACCGGGCATCGAGGTCCGCTTCCACCTCGAAGGCGCCCCCGCCCCGCTGCCCGACCGCGTCCAGTCGGCCCTGCTGCGGATAGCCCAGGGCGCCCTCGCCAACGTCCGCGAGCACTCCGCCGCCCGTACGGCCGCGCTCACGCTGAGCTTCCTCGGAGACCAGGTGGTGCTCGACGTCGCCGACGACGGCCACGGCTTCACCCAGCCCCGCGCCGACACCGACGCCGCCGACGGGCGCGGACACGGCCTCCCGGCGATGCGGGCCCGCGTCCGCCAGCTGGGCGGCACCCTGACCATCGAATCCACACCGGGCGAGGGCACCGTCCTGTCCGCGGCCATCCCCCTGGAGCCCGCTCCATGACGACGATCCTGCTCTGCGACGACCACGTGGTGGTCCGCGCCGGCCTGCTGGCCCTCCTCGGCAGCGAACCCGACATCGAGGTACTCGGCGAGGCCGGCAGCGGCGAGGAGGCGGTCGCCCTGGCGTCCAGGCTCCGCCCCGACGTGGTCCTCATGGACCTCCAGCTCGGCGAGGGCATCGACGGCGTCGAGGCCACCCGCCGCATCACCGCGCTCCCGCGGCCCCCGCACGTCCTGGTCCTCACCACCTACGACACGGACGCGGACATCACCCGGGCGATCGGCGCGGGCGCCACCGGCTACCTGCTCAAGGCCGAGCGCCCCGAGGAGCTCTTCGCCGCGATCCACTCCGCCGGCCAGGGCCGCACCACCCTCTCCGCGCCGGTCGCCAGCCGCGTCATGGCCCACATGCGGGGCGGCCGCCCCACCCTGACCGACCGCGAACTGGACATCCTCGGGCAGCTGGCCCGCGGCCTCGGCAACCGCGACATCGCCCGTGCCCTGTTCATCAGCGAGGCCACCGTCAAGACCCACCTGGGGCGCATCTACGACAAGCTCGGCGTCGACACCCGTGCGGGCGCCGTCTCGGTCGCGAAGGAGCAGCGCCTCCTCCCCTCCTGACGCCGGGGTGGGGCCCCCTCCGCACCCGTGACACCATCGGGTACGTGCTCGACATCGGCTACTCCCTCTCCCGGCGCTTCCCCGACCCCCCGCAGACCGACTACCGCTCGGCGGACGTCCACGCGCTGCGCCACGACCTGTTCTGCGGGGACGTCTACCTCGCCGACACCGACTCGGACCGGGAAGTATCCACAGCCTGGGGATGGGTTCCGGTGCTGGACTTCGCCTGGGCACTGTGCGACATCGTCGAGCGGCTCGACCAGGACCCGCGGGGCAGCCGCTCCGCCAACCGCCAGTACGCCGAGATCGACTTCACCGAGTCCACGGACCGCATGCTCTTCGAGCGCCGCTTCGGCTGGGTCGACGTCGAGGCCGACTGGATGCCGGCCGAGGAGGCCCCGCTGACCTTCAGCCACCGGCTGCTGCGCCGCGAGGCCCGCGACTTCCTGCACGACCTGCTCGCGGACCTGATCGACATGCACGACGGGCTCGGCGACAACCCGGCCGTCTGGACCCTCCAGGCCCGCTTCCCCCGCGTTCCCGGGTAGTCAGGGCCGTCCGCCGGACAGCACCTCCCGGAACACCCGCGCAGAGCGCGGGTTCTGCCCGCACTGCCACACGCCGTGCGGGCAGTAGTCGGTGATGCTGTGGTAGAGCGGCTCGTGCTCGGCGAACCAGGCCAGCATGCGCCGCACGTACTCGGGATTGTCGCCGTGCCGGAACAGCCCCCATTCGGGGTACGAGATCCGCTTGCCGTGCGCCTTCGCGAAGTCGACCTGCTGCCGGAGCCCGTAGGGCTGGGTGACCTGCTCGTCGAAGGTGCGGCCGGGCTCCTGGTCGTAGGAGTCCATGCCGATGACGTCGACCACGTCGTCACCGGGATAGCAACGGGTCCAGGCGATCGCGTCGGCTCCGCGGTTGGGCGCGTAGTCGAACCGGAAGCGCTGCCCCTGCACCGCACGCATGGCGGTCACGATGCGCCGCCAGTAGGCCTTCCAGTTCTCGGGGTCGGGACGGCAGCGGTGGGTGTAGTCGAAGCCGTTCATCTCCCAGCCGAGCACGATCACCGCATCCGGCAAGCCGAGGCCGACCAGCCGGTCGGCCAGGCGCCGGAAATGGTGGTCGTTCGCCCCGCGGGCACCGGCGCGGATCAGCTCCGCGACCCGGGCGTCGGGGACACGGGCCTCGTTGCCCTCCTGCATGGGCACGTTCAGGACGAAGAGCCGGTCGGCCCTCTCCCTGCGCCAGCGCGCCCAGCTGCGCAGGGAATCCGGCGCCCCCTCGATGTTCGTCCAGGTGTCGCCGGGCAGGTACGTGTGCCCGGCGCGCAGCTCGGCACCGCCGAGCCAGCGCGAGAGTTCCGCCATCCGCTCGACGCCCGGCGACCCGTAGTGGAGGTAGGCACCCAGGGCCGTCCCGGTGGCCCCCGCACCGCCCCCGGCGCCCTGCCGCGGCAGCCGCGGGCCGGGGCCGGGGGCGGGCACCACGAGGAGCAGGGTGACGGCGACGGCACTGACGCAGGCTCCGACCAGCCATCGGATCCGGCAGCTCCGGTGGGACATGACACCTCCACAGGCCTCGGGCACCGGTGTGTCCGCCTGCGACGTTAGGCGCCCACCCCGGTGCACCGCCCGCCCGGACACCCGGTCGCTCGGCCATTCGCCACAGCCTCCGCCCCGCCGTCGCCGCCTCCCCGTCCGCGGACACCTCCCGGCGGGAGCCGGGGAGGCCGGGAGCGCCTCCCCCGTCACGGCGCCGCACCCGGACCGCGGGCCCGGTCACGGCACCACCCGCACCCCCAGCCGGGAGGCGAGCGCCGGGGCCAGGTCGAACAGCTGCGCCGGACTGATCACCGCCCCGGCCAGCGCCTCCACCCCCCGCGCGATCTCCAGTACGGCGGCCTCCCGCAGATCCACCTCAGCCATCCGGACCCCGCTGAAGTCCGCCCCGCGCAGCGAACACTCCCGGAACTCCACCCGTTCCAGTACCGCGCCCGCGAAGTCCGGCTCCACCAGCACGCACCCCTCGAAGACCACGTCGCGCAGCCGCGCCGTCCGCAGGTTCAGGTAGTCGATCTTGCCGCCCCGGACCACCACCCGCTCCAGACCGGCCCCGTGCAGCTGCACCCCGCCCAGCCGCGCGTCCACCAGCTCCACGTCCCGCAGCGAGGCCCCCGACAGGTCGGTCCCCACCCCGCGGACCCCCTCCAGCACCGAATCCAGGATGCGTGTCTTCGCCAGACCCGCCTCGTCCAGCGTGCAGCGCCGTACCGCGCAGTCCATGAACCGGGCCCCGACCCCCTCCTGCCCCGCCAGGTCCAGGTCCGCGAACTCCAGCCCTTCGTAGTCCCCGTCCGTCTCCAGCTCCCGCCCCTGCCAGGGCACCAGGTCCGGCAGCCGCAGCTGCGGCCTCCGCGCTGCCTTCACCGACTGCTTCCGCCCGTCTCGCACCATGCCCCCATCCTGGCCGACCGCACTGACATCGGCCCGCGGCCCGGGCCCGGGCCCGCCGCCGCCCCGCGCGCCGCCAGGAACCCGGTCCGTCTCCGCGCCTTCGGCTCCGCCGAGAACCCCGTCCATCGGCGCACCGTGACCCGCGCCTCGCGCCGTGCTTCCCGTACGCCGCCCGCGGATCACCGCCGGGCCGGCGCAGGCATCGCCGGCCTCGGCGCCACGAACCGCGGCAGCGCCCCAGGGGTTCACCACCCCGGCGGGTTCACCGCCCCAGCAGCAGCCGGGCGACCGCCAGCCGGTCCTCGTCCAGCCGCTCCTCACCGTCCTCCACGTCCCACAGGCAGGTCTGCCGCACCCGGCCCAGCGTCCAGGCCCGCGCCCGCGCCCGATCCAGGCCCGCCGCCTCGGTCAGCACGTCGAACCGCCACCGCACGTCCTGCGCGCGGAAGTTGTTGACGATGGCCGGCATCCCCGTTGTACCCGATCTGGGCCTCGATCAGCCCGTCCGGAATCTCCACGACCTCGACCATGCGGCGACGCTATCGCCCTGCGCCCCGGCTCGGCGGCGTCCCCTGCGGTACGCCGCCCGCCCGGCCCGGTCGGTCCGGGACCGCAGGCCGGGCCCCGGGCCCCCGAGCATCCTGCGGGAGACACGGCCGGGCCGCCCGCAGGGCAAGCGACAGGGGGCCGCGCATCACGCCCCGCGGCGCGACATCCCGTCCCTGGCACCTCGCGGGGAAAAGGGATAGCAACTCCCCATGACGATCAACGGCGGCATCTCCTTCTGGTACGCGACCCTCCCCGGCACCCCGGACGCCCCACCGCGCGCGCCCCTCACCGCTCATGCCACCGCCGACGTCGTCATCGTCGGCGGCGGCTACACCGGCCTGTGGACCGCCTACTACCTGAAGCGGGCCGCCCCCGACCTGCGCGTCACCGTCCTGGAGCAGAAGTTCTGCGGCTACGGCGCCTCCGGCCGCAACGGCGGCTGGCTCTACAACGGCATCGCCGGCCGCGACCGCTTCGCCGCCCTCCACGGCCGGCAGGCCGCCCAGCGCCTCCAGCAGGCCATGAACGAGACCGTCACCGAGGTCGTCGACGTCGCCGTCAGGGAGGGCATCGACGCCGACATCCACCGCGGCGGCGTCCTCGAAGTCGCCCGCACCCCCGCCCAGCTCGGCCGGCTGAAGGCCTTCCACGCCGCCGAGCTCGCCTTCGGCGAGACCGACCGCGAGCTCCACGACGCCGCCGCCACCCGCGCCCGCATCGGCATCGCCGACGCCGTCGGCTCCAGCTGGAGCCCGCACGGCGCCCGCGTCCACCCCCTCAAACTGGTCAGGGGCCTGGCCGAGGCCTGCGACCGCCTCGGCGTGGTGATCCACGAATCCACCCCGGTCACGGAGATCTCCGCGGGAAAGGCGGTCACCCCCTACGGCACGGTCCGCGCCCCGCACGTCCTGCGCTGCACGGAGGGCTTCACCGCCGCTCTCAAGGGCCAGAAGCGGTCGTGGCTCCCGATGAACTCCTCGATGATCGCCACCGCCCCGCTGTCGGCCGAGACCTGGGCACGGCTCGGCTGGTCGGGCCGCGAGGTCCTGGGCGACATGGCCCACGCGTACATGTACGCGCAGCGCACCGCCGACGACCGGATCGCGATCGGCGGGCGCGGGGTCCCGTACCGCTTCGGCTCGCGCACCGACAACGACGGCCGGACCCGGCCGGCCACCGTCGACTCGCTCCGCGACCTGCTCTTCTCCTTCTTCCCGGTGCTCACCGGCACGGAGATCACCCACGCGTGGTCGGGCGTCCTCGGCGTACCGCGCGACTGGTGCGCCACCGTCGCCCTGGACCGTGCCACGGGGGTGGGCTGGGCGGGCGGGTACGTCGGCTCGGGTGTCGCCACCGCCAACCTGGCCGCCCGCACCCTGCGCGACCTGGTCCTCGGCGAGTCCACCGGGCTGACCGGTCTGCCGTGGGTGAATCACCGGGTCCGCCGCTGGGAGCCGGAGCCCTTCCGCTGGCTCGGGGTGCAGGCCCTCTACGCCGCGTACCGCGAGGCGGACCGCCGGGAGGCGGCCACCCACACCTCGACGACGGCCCCCCTGGCCCGCCTGGCCGACCGCGTCTCGGGCCGCCACTGACGGCCCGAGACACGCTGAAGGCCCCGGACGGTGACCTGTCCGGGGCCTCTGACCTGCAATGGAGCCGCCTATCGGAATCGAACCGATGACCTACGGGTTACAAAGCCGTTGCTCTACCAACTGAGCTAAGGCGGCACAGGGCCACCCCCGAACGCACAGCGTGTGGGGCCGCCATCACTCTACACAGCGCCCGTTTGCCCGAGCCATCACATTGAACCCGCACCCGTGACCGCTCATGCCGCCCGCCGACCGGGTGCGAGCGGGCAGGAAAGCAGGCGGGTCCGACAGATCGCACAAAGTTCGAAGTCACGGCGGAGCGGTGCTGACAGCACGGGCGGCGGCGGGTAGCGTCGGGCGGAGTCCGGATTCTGGACTAGACCTTCCACTCGGATCGTCCGGCACGTTCCTGCCGGTAGAAGGGATTCATCAGCATGGCTTTTGTCACCTTCGACAAGGCGACCCGTCTGTACCCGGGCGGCGACAAGCCCGCCGTCGACCAGCTGGAGCTGGAGATCGAGGACGGCGAGTTCCTCGTCCTCGTCGGCCCCTCCGGCTGCGGCAAGTCCACCTCGCTGCGCATGCTCGCGGGCCTGGAGGACGTCAACGGCGGCGCCATCCGCATCGGTGACCGCGACGTCACCCACCTGCCGCCCAAGGACCGGGACATCGCAATGGTGTTCCAGAACTACGCGCTCTACCCGCACATGACCGTCGCCGACAACATGGGCTTCGCGCTCAAGATCGCCGGCGAGGACAAGGCCACCATCCGCAGGAAGGTGGAGGACGCGGCGAAGATGCTGGACCTGACCCAGTACCTGGACCGCAAGCCGAAGGCGCTCTCCGGCGGCCAGCGCCAGCGCGTCGCCATGGGCCGCGCGATCGTCCGCAAGCCGCAGGTGTTCCTGATGGACGAGCCGCTGTCGAACCTCGACGCCAAGCTCCGCGTGTCGACGCGTACGCAGATCGCCGCCCTCCAGCGCGACCTCGGCATCACCACCGTCTACGTCACCCACGACCAGGTCGAGGCCATGACCATGGGCGACCGGGTGGCCGTGCTCAAGGACGGTCTGCTCCAGCAGGTCGACACCCCGCGCAACATGTACGACCGTCCCGCGAACCTCTTCGTCGCCGGCTTCATCGGCTCCCCGGCCATGAACCTGGTCGAGGTCCCGATCACCGACGGCGGCGTGAAGTTCGGCGACAGCGTCGTCCCGGTGTCGCGCGCGGCGCTGTCCGCCGCGGCCGACGCGGGCGACCGGGCCGTCACGGTCGGCGTCCGCCCGGAGCACTTCGACGTCGCCGAGAGCGGCGGCCTGACGATCACCGTGAACGTCGTCGAGGAACTCGGCGCCGACGGGTACGTCTACGGCTCCACCTCCGCCGCCGAGGGCTCGCAGGACCTCGTCGTCCGCGTGGGCGGCCGCCAGGTCCCGGAGAAGGGCTCCAGCCTGCACATCGTGCCGCGGGCCGGGGAGATCCACGTCTTCTCCACCTCCTCCGGTCAGCGACTGTCCGACTAGTCGTACCGGCAAGGGGGTTGGAGGGGCGTCCCGCCAAGGGGCGCCCCTCCGCCGTCGGTTGCCGACGGGATCTCCTCAGGAACCCCGGCAGAGCGGGCCATTCGGGCGGCCCCGTCAACCCGGAATTCGAAAAGCCACGTCGAACCATCCCCCGACAGGGTGACTAAATGTCGCCAAATCTTCACCGAGCGCTACTCTCGCCCTCGTGACCCACACTGCCCGCCGTATCGGCCGTTCCCTCGCCCTGGTCCTGCCCGTCGTCCTGGTCCTGTCCGGGACCCTCGCGGTCACCATGGTCCCCTGGGCGGACACGTCCTCCTCCCAGCTCGTGACCGCGTCCGCCGAAGGCGTCTCGACGCCCGCGAAGCCACGCGCCGCCCACGAGGTGCTGCGCACCCAGCTCGTCGGCGAACTGCAGCAGGGACAGGGGCCGGACGACGTCCTGACCCACCTGCAGCAGGAGGTGAACCGCCGGCCGTCGCTCGCCGAGCACTGCGTGGGGATCGCCCGCGCGCTCGGACGCGCCGCCGTCGAGGCGTACGGCCCGACGAAGGCCCAGTCGTTCGCCCGCCCCGTCTGCGACACCTCGTACGCCGCCGGCGTCGCCTCCATGGGCTGACCCGCGCCGCGTCCCTACGCTGGCCGTCATGACCGACGACCCCCGATCCGCCTCCTCCGCAGCCGCGTTCCCCGCCCCACCCGCCCAGGCAGTCGTCCTGGCGGGCGGCCAGGGTTCGCGGCTGCGTCCGTACACCGACGACCGCCCCAAGCCGATGGTCGAGATCCCGGGGACCGGGCTGCCGATCATCGGGCACCAGCTGGCCTGGCTGGCGGCCGAGGGGGTCACCGACGCCGTCGTCTCGTGCGGGCACCTCGCCGGGGTGCTCCAGGAGTGGCTGGCCGAGGCGCCGCTGCCGCTGCGCGTGACCACGGTGGTCGAGGAGGAACCGCTGGGCCGCGGGGGCGGCCTGAAGTACGCCGCACGGCACCTGCCGGACCCCGGAGGGGCCTGGTACGCGACGAACGGCGACGTCTGGACCCGCTTCTCGCTCCGTGAAATGGCCGCCTTCCATGCCGAGCGCGGGGCGGTCGCGACGCTCGCGCTGGCCCGGCCGCGGATCCCGTGGGGGGTGGTGGAGACCAACGCGTACGGCCACGTACTGGACTTCATCGAGGCCCCGCCGTCGCCGTACCCGGTGAACGCCGGGGTGTACGTCTTCGGGCCCGAATTCGCCGCGCTACTGCCGGACTTGGGAGACCACGAGCGCACCACCTTCCCACGGCTGGCGCGGGAGCGGCGGCTGGCGGGCTTCCCGCTGCCCCAGGGCGCCTACTGGCGGGCGATCGACACGGCCAAGGACCTCACCGAGGCCGCACGCGAGTTGGCGGCGCAGACGGGCTCCTGAGGGCCCGCACCGCCCTCGCGGCGCCCGGCCCTCCGGCACCTTCTCTCCGCACACGCCACGCGGCACACGCCACGCGGCACACGCCACGCGGCACACGCCACGCGGCACACGCCACGGGAGCCCGGCACGCTCACGCGTACCGGGCTCCCGTGTGCCGGCCCCTGGCGGAGGGCTCAGCCGATGAGCCCGCCGATCAGGCCGGGCTGCTTGGTCGGAGCGGTGCCCGAACCGCGGGTGCTGCTGCCCGACGAGGAGGACGGCGACTTCGGCGCCGTCGACTGGCGGGGAGTGCTGCGCGGGGTCTGCTGCTTGCCGGTCGTGCCCCGGGTCGCGGTGGGCGACTCGGAACCCGCGCCCGTCGTCGCCCGGGAGGGCGCCCCCGAAGCGGTCTTCCCGGCCTTGGCCGAGGTCTCGGACGGGGAGGGCGTCGGCGACGCGGCCCGGGTCGGCTGCTGCTGCGCGGGCTGCTGCCTGGCCGGCGTCTGCGGCAGCGGGCGGCCCGGAAGGTAGTTGCTGGGGGCCTCGCCGGGTCCGGGGACGGTGACCACCGTGGTGGACCGGACGGCGCCGCCCAGGAGCGAGCCGACGAGCAGGGTGAGTCCGCACACGACGCTCGCCATGATGGCCCCGCGCCGCAGCACCCGGCGGCGCAGCCGCCAGATCTCGGAGCGCGGCCCGAGGGTGCGCCAGGCCTCCCCGGCGAGGCGCCCGTCGAGGGAGTAGACCGGGGCGCCCGCGATGATCAGCGGGCTCCAGGCGGCGAGGTAGATGATGTCGGGCGCGTCGTAGGCCGGGACGGTCTTCCAGCTCACCGTCATCAGCAGGGCGGCGGACAGCAGCGCCCCGAAGCTCGCGGCCAGTCGCTGCCACAGGCCGAAGACCGTCAGGACGCCGACGATGACCTGGATGAAGGCCACGCTGAGGCCGGCCCCCACCGGGTGCGCGAGCGCGAAGTCGCGCAGCGGCTCGGCCAGCGCCCACGGGTGCAGGGTGTGCAGCCAGGTGACCATGGAGCCGCGCTCGCCACCGTCGAAGTAGACGGGGTCGCACAGCTTGCCCATGCCGGCGTAGATGGAGATGAAGCCGAGGAAGACGCGCAGCGGGAGCAGCACGACGCCGAGGTTCATCCGGCGGCCCGGGTAGTAGGACGCCTGACCGCGGTTGTCGCCCGCCGGACGCCGGGAC
Organism: Streptomyces sp. NPDC058880; assembly: GCF_042742535.1. Taxonomy (NCBI): domain Bacteria; kingdom Bacillati; phylum Actinomycetota; class Actinomycetes; order Kitasatosporales; family Streptomycetaceae; genus Streptomyces; species Streptomyces sp. NPDC058880. The sequence goes on along the minus strand of NZ_JBHYMC010000064.1, from coordinate 6,591 downwards.
TCCGGCCCGGGACCGGCCGCCGGTCCCTGCGGCTGCTCGTACGGGAGGTCCCGTACGGCGGCCAGGGGGCGCGTCTCGGCGGGGTCCCCGTAGCTGCGCTGGCCGATGACGGTCGGCGTGGCCAGGGTGTCCTCGGCGAGATCGTGGTCCAGGTCGACGCGCGGGATGACCTGGGTGGCGCCGCCGTCGTGCGCGTCGTGGCCGCGTACGGCCTGGAGCAGTCCGCCCATGGCCGCGGCGGCGTCGCCGGTGTCGGACTTGCCGCTCCAGACCACGGGGGCCCGGCGGCGGGTGGCCCCGGCGGCGGCCACCACGGCGCCGCCCAGGACGGGTGCGCGGCCGGGGGCCTTCGCGGGCTTGGGACGCGCGCTCGGGCTCGGTGCGAGCCGCACGCGGAAGCTGGCGTGGTTGACGATGACCTGTGCGGGGTCGCACGGCACCTTGACCATGCTCAGCGCGGGCTGGTCGTCGAACCCTGACGTTCTGGTGTCCACACTCATCTAACCGAGTGATCAGTGTTTAGGACACTGCCTTGACATCAGGGATCTGTCCGAGACCCGTCAAGATCAAGCCACCCCGCCCGAAACGGGCGGGGTGGCACGCTCACGGGTCACGTTCCCTGAGCCAAGTGGATCAAGGCGATCAGGCGCGCGGCTGCGCGGCACGGCGGCGGGCCGCCTCGTACAGCACGACGCCCGCGGCGACACCGGCATTGAGCGACTCGGCGCCACCCGGCATCGGGATGCGCACGAGGTAGTCGCAGTTCTCGCCGACGAGGCGGCCCAGGCCCTTGCCCTCGGAGCCGACGACGATGACGACCGGGCCGCCGAGCGCCTCCAGGTCCTGCACCTCGTGCGTGCCCTCGGCCGCGAGGCCGACGACGGCGATGCCGGCCTTCTTGTACTCCTGCAGGGCGCGGGTCAGGTTGGTGACCCGGGAGACCGGCGTGCGGGCGGCGGTGCCGGCCGAGGTCTTCCAGGCACCGGCGGTCATGCCGGCGGCGCGGCGCTCCGGGATGACCACGCCGTGGCCGCCGAACGCGGAGACGGAACGGACGATCGCGCCGAGGTTGCGCGGGTCGGTGACCCCGTCGAGGGCGACGATCAGCGGGTCCTCGCCGTTGTCGTAGGCGGCGTCGGTGAGGTCCTCGGGGTGCGCGTACTCGTACGGCGGGACCTGGAGGACCAGGCCCTGGTGGTTGAGCCCGTTGGTCATCCGGTCGAGCTCGGGGCGCGGGGCCTCCATCAGGTTGATGTTGCCGCGTTCGCCCGCGAGCTGGAGCGCCTCGCGGACGCGCTCGTCGTTGTCGATGAACTGCTGGACGTACAGGGTGGTGGCGGGGACGCCGTCGCGCAGCGCCTCGAAGACCGGGTTGCGGCCGACGACCATCTCGCTGGCGCCCTTGGGGCCGCCGCGGCGCGGGGCGGGACGGCGCTTGGCGGCCTGGCGGGCCATGGCGTTGGAGACCCGGAAGGCCTTGTGGCCCTTGCGGTCCTCGGCCTTGGGCGTGGGGCCCTTGCCTTCCAGGCCCCTGCGCCGCTGGCCACCGCTGCCGACCGTGGCGCCCTTCTTGTTGGACGTGCGGCGGTTCCTGCGCTGGCTGTTCCCGGCCATGACCTCTACCTGTTTTCGTTGGTGCTGCGATATGTACGTATGAAGAGTGTGCCGCCCGGACGGCCGGGCGGCACAGTCGGACTGCTCCGGGGTGCCGGGGGCTCAGCGGGCGCCGAGCGTCCAGCGCGGACCCGTCGGGCTGTCCTCGATGACCAGACCGGACTGCTGGAGCTGGTCGCGGATGGCGTCGGCGGTCGCCCAGTCCTTGCGGGCGCGGGCCGACTCGCGCTGCTCCAGAACGAGGCGCACGAGGGCGTCCACGGCGCCGTGGAGTTCCTCGCCGCGGTCGGCCTCGCCGGCCCAGTGCGGGTCGAGCGGGTCCAGACCGAGGACGCCCAGCATGGCCCGCACCTCGGCCAGACGGGCGACGGCCGCGTCCTTGTCGTCCTCCGCGAGCGCGCTGTTGCCCTGCCGGACGGTGGTGTGGACGATGGCGAGCGCCTGCGGGACGCCGAGGTCGTCGTCCATGGCCTCGGCGAAGGCGGGCGGGACCTCCTTCGCCGGCTCGACGGGGCCGCCGGCCCTCTCCACGACGCGCTGGATGAAGCCCTCGATGCGCGCGAATGCGGACTCGGCCTCGCGCAGCGCCTCCTCGCTGTACTCGATCATCGACCGGTAGTGCGGGGTGCCGAGGTAGTAGCGCAGGACGATCGGGCGCCACTGCTTCACCATCTCGGAGACGAGGACCGAGTTCCCGAGGGACTTGGACATCTTCTCGCCGGACATGGTGACCCAGGCGTTGTGGACCCAGTAGTTCGCGAACGCGTCGCCGAAGGCCTTGGCCTGGGCGATCTCGTTCTCGTGGTGCGGGAAGACCAGGTCGAGTCCGCCGCCGTGGATGTCGAAGGCCTCGCCGAGGTACTTGTGCGCCATGGCGGAGCATTCGAGGTGCCAGCCCGGACGGCCGCGGCCCCACGGGGTCTCCCAGGAGGGCTCGCCCGGCTTGGCGGACTTCCACATGGCGAAGTCGCGCGGGTCGCGCTTGCCCGTCTCGCCCTCGCCGGAGGGCTGGAGCAGGTTGTCGAGCTCCTGGTTGGACAGGCTCAGGTAGCCGGGGAACGAGCGCACGTCGAAGTAGACGTTGCCGTCGGCCTCGTAGGCGTGGCCGCGCTCGATCAGGCCGCGCATCATCTCGATCATCTCGGGGACGTGCCCGGTGGCGCGCGGCTCGTAGGTGGGCCGCAGGCAGCCGAGGGCGTCGTACCCGTCGTTGAAGGCCTGCTCGTTGTCGTAGCCGATGGACCACCAGGGACGGCCCTGCTCGGTGGACTTCGTGATGATCTTGTCGTCGATGTCGGTGACGTTGCGGATGAAGGTGACGTCGTAGCCGCGGTGGGCGAACCAGCGACGCATCACGTCGAAGTTCAGGTAGGACCGGATGTGCCCGATGTGCGGGGCCGCCTGCACGGTGGCGCCACAGAGGTAGATCGAGACGCAGCCCGGAACGAGCGGGACGAAGTCGCGGATCTGCCGGGCGCTGGTGTCGTACAGGCGAATAGTCACGGCATCCAGGGTAGTGGGCCTGTAGCAGTGCCCCGCGACCTTTGCGGGCGCGGGGCCGCTTTGTTGCCGAAGATGTGCCGTCTCCGCGGACGTTCAGGCCCGGTTCGTCCGGTACACGAGGGCGGTGGCGATCGCGGCGAGGCCCTCGGCCCGGCCGGTGAGACCCAGTCCGTCGGTGGTGGTGCCCGACACGGAGACGGGGGCGCCCGCGGCGGCGGCGAGCGCCTTCTGTGCCTCTTCGCGCCGCTTTCCGATCTTCGGGCGTACGCCGATCACCTGGATGGCGATGTTGCCGATCTCGAAGCCCTCCGCACGCACGATCCGGGCGGCCTCGGCCAGCAGGGTGACGCCGGCAGCGCCGGACCACTCGGGGCGGGAGGTGCCGAAGTGCGCGCCCAGGTCGCCGACCCCGGCAGCCGAGAAGAGGGCGTCACAGGCGGCGTGGGCGGCGACATCGCCGTCGGAGTGCCCGGCGAGGCCGTCCTCCCCCTCCCAGAGCAGCCCGGCGCACCACAGCTCGCGGCCGGCCTCGAAGGCGTGCACGTCGGTGCCGATCCCGACGAGCGGGATCAGCGGTGCGTCGGGACTAGAACCCATCGGTGGCCCTCCTGCGGGCGAGTACGGCCTCTGCGAGGACCAGGTCGAGCGGGCGGGTGACCTTGAAGGCCTCTTCGTGTCCCGGGATCACGACGACGGGGACGCCGAGGCGCTCCACCATGCCGGCGTCGTCGGTGGCGCCCTCGCCGGCGACGGCGATGGCGGCGTGCGCCTCCAGGAGCGTGGCGAGGTCGAAGCCCTGCGGGGTCTGCACGGCGCGCAGCCGGGCCCGCTCGGGCGTCGCGACGACCGGCTCGGGCTCGCCCGGTCCGCCGGGCTCGACCTCCTTGACGGTGTCGGCCAGCGGGAGCGCGGGCACCACGGCCCGGGCGCCCCGGTCCACGGCCTCGACGACGGCGTCCACGGTGTCCACGGGGACGAGCGGGCGGGCCGCGTCGTGGATGAGTACGGAGGTGACGTCCTGCGGCAGCGCATCCAGGCCGGCGCGTACGGACTCCTGGCGGGTCTCCCCGCCGGGGACGACCAGGACCTCGGTCCGCTCGGGCAGCGCCTGCTCGCCGAGCAGCAGCCGCACCTCGGCCGCCTCGCCGGCCGGGGCGACGACCACCACCACGGACACCGCGCGGGAGCGGGCCATCGCACGGACGGCGTGCACGAGCATGGGGGTGCCGCCGAGGGCCCGCAGGGCCTTGGGGGCCCCGGGGCCGAGGCGTACCCCGCGGCCGGCGGCCGGGATCACCGCGGCGGTGCGGCGGGGCCGCGTTACGTCAGACATCAGTAGCTCCGAGCCAGGTTTCCGAGCCAGGTTTGTGACTTCGGCCGACATGGGTATGGCCTGAAGGGTGCCGGGTGCGACGCCCCTCGCCCCTTCCGTGACGACCGGTCGAGCAGGCCGCCCGGACCCGGCACGCCAGTGATCCAGTGATGGAGTCAGGCGGTCAGGGGTACGCGTACCGCAAGACGGGGTACGCGATGAGGTACGGATACAGACATGCCGCAGCGCCCGGCAACAGGTCTCTCGTGGAGGAGGGACCTTGTCATCGGGCACCGCGGCAAGCTGTGCACACCGTGCACGAGGCTTCGCGTCAGGACGCGAGCACCTCGTCGAGGAGGGCCTCGGCCTTGTCCTCGTTCGTGTTCTCAGCGAGCGCGAGCTCGCTGACCAGGATCTGGCGCGCCTTCGCGAGCATGCGCTTCTCGCCCGCGGAGAGCCCGCGCTCGCGCTCCCGACGCCACAGGTCGCGCACCACTTCGGCGACCTTGATGACATCGCCAGAAGCGAGCTTCTCCAGATTCGCCTTGTAGCGCCGGGACCAGTTCGTCGGCTCTTCTGCGTACGGTGCACGAAGCACCTCGAAGACCCGGTCCAGCCCGTCCTGGCCGACTACGTCGCGAACGCCGACGAACTCCGCGTTGTCCGCAGGCACACGAACCGTCAGGTCGCCCTGGGCGACCTTGAGCACCAAGTAGGTCTTGTCCACGCCTTTGATCTGACGAGTCTCAATGGCCTCGATCAGCGCGGCCCCGTGATGGGGATAGACCACGGTGTCGCCAACCTTGAACGTCATGTGACAGGTACCCCTTCCGTGGCTATCCAGGGTAACACGAGAACTGACTGTTATGAATGGCGTTTTCGCAGGTCAGGGCACATCTCGGGGCTTGACAACAGCAACAGGAACGTGCTGCGGAAGGGTTCCGGAAGGGGGTATTCGCAGGTCGGGGGCGCTGCGCGGACCGGGCGAAAGGGCCACGCTACACCCGCTGCACACCTCCATCAGTGTGACGTACGTCCCGTTTTGCCGGGTTGGGAGTCGCGAAACCGAACTGCTCCGTTCGGCTGGCGAGCAGGCGCGCGGGAGCCGGTTCCGGCCCAATCCGAAATTGATCACCAAGTGGCGTTTCGAAGGAATCCCGGAATTGATCAACGGGCGCCGGCCGCACGATATGCGAGCGGCCCATGATCGGCGAGGCGAACGGCGAGGCGAACACCGGCCGGAATGCGAGATCGGGGACAACCCCGGGGTCGCGGCCGCGCTGCGGAGGGTCGGGTGCGGGGGCGGGGCGGCGGCTCGGTAACCTAAGCCCGCTGACACACCCTTAGAGCGGCTTCACACCGGCCGCTCCGGGGATACCTCCCAGCGGTTGCCGGGAGAGCCCACCCGTTCCGTTCGTCCAAGGAGTTGCCGCCGCCGTGAGCCGCAGCCTTCGACGCGGCGCCCTCGCCGCCACCGCCGTCGTGTTCTCGATCGCCTCGCTGGCCGCATGCGGTGCGGGCAACGACGCGCAGACTCTCCAGATCAAGCCGGACAACGCCTCCGCCGCCAAGGGCGACATCGAGATCCAGAACGCACTGGTCATCACCCAGGGCGAGAAGGACCAGAAGGGCCCGGCCGTCGTCTCGGCGACCGTCTTCAACAACGGCACCGAGGCGCAGACGCTCGACGGCATCACCCTTGCGGACGGCAAGGGCAAGGTCGTGCTGAAGCCGGCCGAGGGCTCCGGCAAGATCACCGTGCCGGCCGGCGGCTCCGTGGTGCTCGGCGGCAAGGACAACGCCTCCGCCGTGATCGAGAACGGCTCCGAGGCCGCCAAGAACGGCGACGTGCAGAAGGTCGTCTTCCAGCTGAGCAGCACGGGCGGCGTCGAGCTCCAGGCCTTCGTGGTCCCGGCCGCCGGCATGTACGCGGGCTTCGGCCCGTCCGGGGCCCCGGCCGCGTCGGGCAGCCCGTCCGGCAGCCCCTCGGGCACGCCGTCCGGTTCCCCGTCGGGTGCCGCCTCCGGTTCCCCGTCCGGGTCCCCCTCGGGCGCCGCGGGCGCGTCGCCGTCGGGCTCCGCCTCGCACGCCGCGGGCCACTGATCCGGGCCACGGAGTAACGCCGTACCCGTACGCACCCGGAAAGGGCCGCCGTCCGCACC
>NZ_JBHYMC010000063.1:0-42762 GCF_042742535.1 Streptomyces sp. NPDC058880 | reverse complement strand
GTCCGGGTCCGCGGCCGGGTCCGTGCCGAGCAGGCCCTGGCCCATGGGGCCCACGGCGAGGGGGGTGCGCGCCGCGGCGATGATGGCCTGGAGCTCCGTCTCCAGCTCGCCGACCGCCGCCTCGACCCTGGCCGACTCCGGAGTGCCGGCCATCCGCTCCGACGCGAGGTGCAGGGCCGTCAGGGGCGTACGAAGCCGGTGCGACAGGTCGGCGACGAGCTCGCGTTCCACGGCGAGCAGCTCGGTCATCCGGTGGGCCATCGCGTTGAAGGCGATGCCCGCGTCGCGCAGCTCCCTGGGGCCCATGGGGTCCACGCGGGTGTCCAGGTCGCCCCGGCCGAGCGCGTGGGACGCCTGCGCCAGCTGCTTCGAGGACTGGACCACCTTCGCGCCGAGACGGTCGGCGACCACGACGGAACCACCGACCAGGCCCACCGCGAGGAACACCATGACCGCCCACGACTCCTTGACCCCGCGGGTGAGTTCCGCCTCGGGGACGAAGTTCTCGATGACGGCGACCTGCTCGCCGGGCAGCACCACCGGCTGGAGGCAGATCCAGCCGTCGGGGATCTCCTGGGAGATGGACTCGCGCCCCTGCTGGGCCCGTTTGAGCAGCGCCGGCGGGGCCTTGGAGGTACCGAGGGGTCCGGACCGCGGCAGGTGCACCACCAAGTGGTCGGCCGCGTCCAGGCTCGCCGCGGACTCGCGCAGCGCGTCCGGGTCCGTGGTCAGCGTCAGGACGGGTGCCAGGGCGGCCGCGCGCTGCTCGGCGGCGTTGACACCCTGCTCCTTGACCAACGACATCACCAGTGCGGCCAGCGGTATGAGGAAGGAGAGGGCGACCATGGAGGTCACGGCGAGGGCCACTCCGGCCAGCGAGCGCCTCACCTCGGGGCCACCAGCTTGATGCCGACGCCGCGGACGGTCAGCAGGTAGCGCGGGGCCGCTGCGCGCTCGCCGAGCTTGCGGCGCAGGGACGACAGGTGGACGTCGACGGTCTGGTCGTCCACGTACGGCTCCCGCCACACTTCGGTCAGCAGGCGGCGCTTGGAGACGACCTGCCCCGAGTGGTGGGCGAGGAAGGCCAGGAGGTCGAACTCGCGGCGGGTGAGCCGCAGCTCCCGCCCTGCCAGGTACGCGGTCCGCGCGGCCGGGTCCACCGCCAGCTCGCCCACGACGGTGGCCCGCAGTGGTTCGGCCGCCGCCGCGGCCGGTGCGCCCGCGCCGCCGACGGGCGGGGCGTGGCTGGTGCGGCGCAGGACCGCGGACAGGCGCGCGACGAGCTGGCCCCCCGAGAAGGGCTTGACCAGGTAGTCGTCCGCACCCGCGTTGAGGATCTTGATGATTTCCGACTCGTCGTCACGGGCGGTCGCCACCAAAACCGGTACGGAGGATATGCCCCGGATCATCCGCAGCGCGTCTCCTCCGTCCAGATCGGGCAGCCCCAGGTCGAGCACCACGGCGTCGACCGGCGTCTGGGTGACCTCGCGCAGGGCGCCGAACCCGTCCGCGGCGCTGCGCACGGCGTATCCGTGCTCCGCCAGGACCTCGATCAGTGACTGGCGGATGCTGGGGTCGTCTTCCACGACCAGGACGCTCGGCATGCGGGACACCTTAGGGGTCGGCGTGCCGGGGCTCACCACCAGTACTGCGGGTAGCGGGGTCCGGTGCGGCGGGCGCGCGAGAGGGCGACGCCCGCGAGGACGACGAGCAGCGCCGCCCCGGCCAGCAGCGGTACGAAGGTGCGCGGGTCGGGCGTCCCCAGGACGATGACGACGGCGGTCGCGCAGGCTGGCGAGTGCGGGGTCCGGGCCACGGTCATCACGGCGAGGGCGAGCCCCGCCGCGAGGGCGGCCACCCAGGGCGAGCTGCCGAAGGCGGCGAGTCCCGCGTATCCGACGGCCGCACAGAGCAGGTGGCCGGCGATCACACTGCGGGGCTGGGCCAGCGGCAGACCGGGCGCGCTGTGCACGATCGCCGCGGACGCGGCCAGCGGAGGGATGAGGACGGGCTCGTGGAGGGCGGCGCCGATGGCCACCAGGAGCAGCATCACGGCGGTGGCGCCGCTCACGCCGTGCAGGACGCTGCCCGGCGTCGGAGCCGGGGCGCGTCCGGCGAGGTGCGGCAGAATCCGGCCGCGTGCGTTCGTGGACGGGCGCGGCCGCGCCCGCTCGGGGGCGGTCTGGTCGGTGCTCAAGGGCGATGGCGTCTTCGCGGGAGGGCCGGCGGACGCGCGTCCGTCCGGCGGTGAACGGCAGGGGCGGCGGACGCGGCCGCGAACACCCCAGGATCATACGAAGCCGCCCGAACCGGGCGCCCACCGGGTCCGCTCCCCGCCGGAGACCCGCCGTCAGGGAAGCTCGAACACCGGGCCCTCACCGGTGACGCGCAGCCGCACGGGGCGGTCGGACACCGGGATGGTGCAGCCTTCCCGCGTGCTGCAGCTCGCGTAGCCGACCAGTACCGTCGCGTCTCCGTGCCCGTCGGCGCGGACGGGCAGCGCCGTGGTGACGGGGCCGTCCGGGTAGACGGGGACCCGGGCGTCGACACCGGGCACGCTGATGGACCGTACCCCGGCGGCCGCCGTCAGGTGGCCGTTCGCCTTCAGGGCTCCGGTGACCGCCACCGCGGTCGGCCGGCCGACCCCCTCGACGCCGGCTTCCGGCAGTTCGGTGCTGTACAGGTGGAAGCCCTTCTTCTCCGGCGTGAACACCGCGGTGAGGGTGCCCTCTGAGCCCTTCCAGTCCGACACCGACAGCGTGACGGTGACGCCGTTCTCGGAGAAGCGCGTCGTGGGGGCGGCGACGGTGGGAGGGGCGGCGCCGGTCACGTGCTGCCCGCCGCAGGCCGAGAGCGCGGCCAGGGAGAGGAGAGCAGCCGCGGCGCGGACCGTGCGGGAGTGCCCCGCCTGCGTGGAAACGTTCATCTGTGCCTCTGTGCCTCTGTGCCTCTGTGTCGCGTGTCGTGCACGAGTCCGGTTCGTACGGGTCGGGGCCCCCGGGGCAGTGGTGCTCGCCCGGTCCGCAGGCGCCCGGCGCCCGGCGTCCGACGCCGGGCCGGCGCGGCTGGGACGGACGTGCCCCTGACCCGACACTACGCGGCCGTCGGCAGGGCCCCGTGGACGAGGACCGCCGTGAACCCCGGGGCAGACGGCGGCGCGCCGGTCGCCGTCCGGCGCGGGCGCCCGCCGCGCCCGCCGTCACGGCTCCTCGGCCAGGAGGCGGGTGAGCAGGGGCCGCAGCTGCTCGTCGGTGACGGCGCCCCCGAGGGCGGCGGCGACGCGTCCGCGCCGGTCGATCACCAGGACCGAGGGGACGGCGTGAGGGTCGACCAGGGAGGGCGGGAACCGAAGCAGGAGGTCGCCGTCGGGGTCGTGGAAGCTGGGGAACGTCAGGCCGTGGGCGCGTACGAAGGACCGGGCCGCCGCCCGGTCCGGGTCCCGGGTGTTGATCCCGAGGAACCGGACTCCGTCGGCCCGGGTCTGCCGGCTGAGCCGTTCCAGGTCGTCCGCCTCCGCGCGGCAGGGGTCGCACCGGGAGCCCCAGGCGTTCAGGACGACGACCTGCCCCCGGAAGTCACCGAGCGCGACCCGCCTGCCGTCCAGGTCCGCACCGGCGAGGGCGGGCGCGTCCGGCCGGATGCCGGGAGCCATGACCTTCGCCCCGGCCGCGGCGCCGACCGTGCCCGGCTGTCCGGCAGGGAGTCCCGCGGCGGGGCGGTCGTCCGTCCAGAGGCCGGCGGCGGCCAGGGCGGCCGCCACGGCGAGGCCGGTGACGGCCGGGGCGACGGGTGACGTGCGTCCCGGTCGTCTCATGAAGCCCACTTGCGCAGGAAGGCGTTGATGCCCTCCGAGGTCAGTGACGGGTTGCCCGTGACGTGGGTGTCGGTGCGCACCGTGCCGGACGGCGAGACGACGACCAGGACCGGCAGGGTGTAGGTGCCGCCCGAGGGGCTGTACGTGCGCAGCAGCGCCGAGTTGGCCGGGCTGTTGCCGCCGATGTCCACCTTGACCAGGTGGTACGAGGCGCCGAGGATCCCGGCGGTCTGCGACTGGGCGAACACCTTGTCCGCGGCCTTGCAGTTGCCGCACCAGTTCGCACCGAAGTCGAGCAGGACCATCCGCCCGTCGGCCCTGGACGCACGCAGGGCCGCGTCGATCTGCTTCTGCGCGTCGGCGGAGCTGTCGTAGCCGGGGCCGGGCACCTTGGCCGGGGCCGGTGCGGCGGACGTGCGGACCGGCGCGGGGGCACCGCCGCGGGCCGACGCGGAACCGGACGGTGTCCGGGAGGGGGTCGCCGAGGCGGAGGGCGACGCGGACGCGGACGGCGAGGCCGACGCCGTCGGGGAAGCCTCGGAGGAGGCCGTCGCGGACGGCGATTCGGTGGGGAAGGGCTGCGCGGACCGGTCGGCCGTCGCGGCTGCGGCGGTGGAGCCGACGGGCTCGGAGGACGGTCCGCAGGCCGAGGCCAGGCCTGCCGCGACGACGGCCGCGACGACCAGCGGCAGCCGTCTTCCCCGGAGTGCGGCGGACCGGGGCGATGTCGTTCGGCGGTCGGCGCGGACGGGTCGGAGCATGCGAGAACTCATGACGAAGACACCCCAGGGCACGGTCGGACTGCGGGATGGGCGAAGCGCCCACGGGCTCGGCGGAGCCGGCGGCCCGAGGGTGCGCCGGGGCGCCCTGCCCCGGCACCGAGGGCTGCTCGGCTGACGCGAGCATAGGACCGTTCGGGACCTGCGCAACCGCCTCGGCGCGATCATGAGCTTGCCCTAAGGAAGAGCTCACCTTCCGCTTCGCCGGAACCACCTCAAGGGCGGACAGAAGGTGTTGACCCGGCGAACGGGGCACGGACGGCCAAGGGGGGCGGAAGGGCGGGCGGAGCTCAGAAGGACGATTCGCGGACGCTGGCCTTCGCGCTGGGATCGATCGTCGCCGTGACGACCGACTTGTGGTCGGAGCTGGTGAAGGTGACCGTGAGGGTGCTGTCCGAGGTCTGTGAGGTGGTGGTCCTGAAGCCGCGGCCGGGGACCGCTGAGATCAGGCACACGCCCCGGCTGCCGTACCGCACCGTCACCTTGCCGCCCTGTGTGGGGACGGTGTACAGGCCGGCCCCGCCCTCCGCACAGTCGACCTTCCTCGGGGCGGGGGTCTTGGGCGCACCCGACGTGGCCTTGACGGGCGTGGGGGCGGCCGTCGTGGGGGAGGGGCTCTGCGACGCCGTGGGGGAGGGGCCGGCCGACGCGGTCGGCGACGGCGTGCTCGGGGACGGGCTCCCCGCCTGCCATGCGGGAGGCGTGTCGATGACCGTCGGGGCGGACCGTGCGACCGGGGGCGTATGCCGGGTCGAACCGACCACGAACTGGACCGTCGCGAGCACGGCGGTCACGCTGGCGGCCGTGCAGGACAGCCATATGAGCAGGTAGCGCGAAGTTCGGGGCACGGCCCCATAGTGTCCGACGGCCCGGCCGGTCCGTCACCGGCTCCCCCGAAACCGCCCCAGCCCGCAGGCCGGCCCCGGGGCCGGGGCGGGCGCGGACGCCGACGTCCCCCCACCCGCATACGGGTGGGGGGACGCGGCTGTGGGGGGTGGGTGGGGGCGGTGTGTGGGGGGCGCCCCGCAGGCTTCTCGGGTGGGGCCGACTACCTCGGGGCGCCGAAGTTCTGGGTCCACCACGGGCCCCCGTCGCCCTTGTGGACACCTATGCCGATCTCCTTGAAGGCGCAGTTGAGGATGTTGGCCCGGTGGCCGGAGCTGTTCATCCACGCCTTCATGACGGCGTTCGCGTCGGCCTGCCCGCGGGCTATGTTCTCGCCCAGGTTGGACCAGCGGTAGCCGGCGGCCTCCACCCGGCTGGTCATGGTGGACCCGTCCGGACCGGTGTGTGACATGACGCCAGCGCGGGCCATGGTGTCGCTGTACCCCCGGGCGGCGGCACTCAGCTGGGAGTTGACGGTCACGGCGCCGCATCCGGCCGCCGCCCGCTCCTTGTTGACCAGGGCGAGCACGGCGGACTCGGCGTCCGTGTTGACGGTGCCGCCGCCCCCGCCGGTGCTGCCCCCGCCACCGGAGCCGCCCGTGCTGCCGCTCCCGCCGGTGCTGCCGCCCCCGCCGCCCGTGCTGCCGGAGCCGCCACCCGTCGTGGTGGCCGGCTTGCGTGCGGGCTTGGCGGCGGGGGAGGGCTCGGTCGTGGCCGGGGTGCTGCTCTCCGCCGTAGCCGGCTCCGTGGGCGTCGCGGACGCCGAGGCCGAGGCGTCGGGCGTCGGCGACGCGTCGGCGCTCGTCGTGGTCGGGGCGTCGGCGGTGGGCGAGGCGGCGTCGGGGGAGGGGGTCGCCGTCCCGGAGGACGAGCCGGCGGCGTCGGCGCGCCGGTCGGTACGCGCGTCATCGCCGGAGTCGGCCACCGCGACCCCCACCGCCACCACCGCGGCGGCCGTGGTGACGGACAGCACGATGCGCGTGCGCACCGTCTTCTTCCGCCGGGCCTCGACGCGGGTCGACGTTTGGGGAGTTCGGCTGCGGCTCATGCCGGTAACACCTCGCAAGAGAAGAGGAGGAGGGGGGTCCGCCCGAGCCTAGGTCGGTGACCAGCGAAAAGGACGCCCAGAAGGGGTTCTTCACGTTCCCTTAAGGAAGCCCGCAGGATCAGCGCAGGGATGAGCCGGGCAATCGTCCCAACTCGGCCCGGTCCGCCGGGGGGTGACGCATCCCGACCCGATGCCGTCGTCCGGGCGCTGCGGAGCCCGCCGGGCCCGCTTTCGGACCCGCATGCGACACAAGAGAGCGTCCCGGGGCCGCTGTTGCCCCAGGACGCGTACCCGCTTCCCCACCCCGATATGCGCTACCCGTCGAAGTCGGGCAGGACGAGGGAGCCGTCCTCGGCCAAGGTGAAGCCGGGATGGTGGGCGATCTCCCACGCGTGGCCGTCGGGGTCGGTGAAGACGCCCGAGTAGAAGCCGATGGCGTTGACGGAGGCCGGTCGCGTGACCGTGCCGCCTGCTGCCACGGCGGCGGCGAGGACGGCGTTCACCTCCGCGTCGGTGCGCACGTTGTGGGCCAGGGCGATACCGCCGAAGCCGGTCGGCGGGCCGTCCGGGAGACCGCAGTCCGCGGCCAACTTCCGACGGTCCCACAGGACCAGGGCCAGGCCGCCGGCCTGGTGGAAGACCGTCTCCTCGACCTCGGTGCCGCGCCAGCCGAGCGCCGTGTAGAAGCTCTTGGCGCGGGCGAGGTCCACGACCCCCAGGGTGACCAGGCTGATGCGCTGTTCCATTCCGCCACCGTAGCGCCTGGGCCGGGCCCGCTCAGGCGGCCGCGACCCGTGTCAGGTTGACCTGCCGGTGCGCGACTCGCTTTGATCCCCTGGGCGGCGCGAGGGCGTCCGGACGGTGAGCGGGGGCGGACTGATCATGGCGGACGGGCGGTCGCTGGGCCGGCGGTTCCGGTGGCTGTGGACCTCGTACGCCGTCAGCACGCTCGGCACCTGGCTCGCCTTCGACGCGTTCCCCCTGATCGCGATCCTCGTGCTGCACGCCGGGACCACTCGGGTGTCGCTGCTGGCGGCCGTCGGACCCGCGGTCGGGGCGGTCCTGGCGCTGTCGCTCGGACCGTGGGTGGAGTCGCGCCCCAAGAGACCGGTGATGATCGCCATGGACCTGGCCCGGTTCGCGGCGCTGACGAGCGTGCCGGTGGCGTTCGCCCTCGACGGGCTCACCTTCGCCCAGCTCCTGCTCGTCTCGGTCGTGGTCGGCGCGGCCGGAATCGCCTTCACCGCGGCCGGCGGCGCGTGCCTGAAGGAACTCGTCCCGCCGCAGGACCTGCTCGTCGCGAACGGCCGCCTCGAATCCACCACGTGGACCGCCACCCTGCTCGGACCGCCGCTCGGCGGGGCCGCGATCGCCGCGTTCGGGCCGGTGGTGACCGTCCTGGCCAACGCGGTCAGTCACCTGCTCTCGGCTGCCGGGATCCGCGCCATCGGCGGACCGGAGCCGCGTCCCGCGCCGGCCGCACCGCCGCGACGGATGTGGGCCGGCGACCTGTCCGCAGGCTGGCGGCACATCCTGACCGACCCCGTGCTGCGCCCGCTGTTCCTCAACACGGCCCTGGTCAGCGGCCTGATCATGGCGACCTCGCCGCTGCTGGCCGTCCTCATGCTCGGTCCGCTCGGGTTCGCACCCTGGCAGTACGGACTCGCCTTCGCCGTGCCGTGCGTGGGCGGCCTGATCGGCTCGCGGCTGGCGGCGCGGCTCGCCGAGCGGTTCGGCCGGCACCGGGTCCTGCTGACCGCGGGGGCGCTGCGGGCGTGCTGGCTGCCGTGGCTGGCCTTCGTCGGGCCGGGCCCGTCCGGGCTCGTGCTCGTCATGGCCGTCGAGTTCGGGCTGATCACCTGCATGGGCGTCTTCAACCCGGTGCTGGCCACCTGCCGGCTGGAGCGGACCCCGGCGGACCTGGCCGCCCGCACCCTGCTCGCCTGGTCGGTCTCCGGAAAGGCCGCCATCGCCGCGCTGACCGCCCTGTGGGGGCTGCTGGCCTTCGCCACCGGACCGCGCGCGGCGATCGCGATCGCCGGTGTCCTCGCCATGGCCACCCCGCTCCTGCTGCCGCGCCGGGTACCGGAGGGCCGTACCGTCGTCAGCGGCGGGCAGCGAGACGGTCGCTGAGGGCTCCGTGCGCCGGCAGCGGCGAGCACACGGCCGCCGGAGAGCGGTCCGGGAGGACCTGAACCCGGCCGACCCGCCGGCGCCGGCATCCGGTGCGACCGCTTCCGCCGTCCCCTCCGGCGCGGCCGCCCTCACCCGGTCCGGAGGGGGTGCGCTCACGCGTCGTCGAGGGCCGGGCCCGTGCGGCGGGCCAGGGCGTTGCTGCCGATCGAGTTGTGGACGCTGAAGCCCACCGCGTCGGAGCGGTAGCGGTCGTCGGACCACTCGACCGGCCGGCCGTCACGCGTGGTGGTCATGCGGCGCACCCTCAACAACGGGCTGGTGCGCCGCACGTGGAGCAGCTCGGCGTCGCGTGACCCCGCCGCGACCGCGTCGATGAGGTGCTCCCCGTACGCGAACACCAGCCCCGTGTCGTCCAGGAGGCGCTGGGTCACCGACGGGCAGTCCGGCTCGATGCGCTCGACGGCCGGCGCGATCCAGTCGGCGTACACGGTGCGCTCCAGCAGGACGGGCTCGCTGTCCAGACCGCGCACGCGCAGGACGTGCAGCACGGGTGCGCCCGGCTCCACCTGGAGCCACATGACGTCCCGGTCGGTGGCCGGCCGGACCTGTGACGACACCACCCGGCCGGTCGCCGTACGGCCCATGGCCGCCGCCCACTGGGCGAAGCTGCGCAGCTCGGTGAAGCTCTGGCTGCGGCGGCTGGCCAGCACCACGCGCCGCGCGCCCTGCCGGGATCCGATCAGCCCCTCGGAGGTCAGGGCGAGCACGGCCTGGCGGACGGTGCCGCGGGAGACCCCGAAGCGTGCCGCCAGCTCCGTCTCGGCCGGTAGCAGTGCCCCCACCGCGTACTCCTCGCGGTCGATCGCCCGGCGCAGTTCCTCGGCGATCTCCTCGTGCCGGGCCGTCATCGGCTGTGTTCCCGTCCCTCGTCATAACGCTGGCTGTGCGCAATGCACTTGGCGCGTACAGCGTAAGCGCAGGGCCGCGCGGATCGAAACGAGTGCAGAGTGTCCAGTTTGTTGGCTGGAATCCGTCGCCTTCCGTTCACCCGAAGGTCATGGATGCCGGGCCTACTGAGGCCAACTTGTTCAGACAAGTTGGCCTCGGCGCCTTCGGGTCCGCCGTACCGCTCCCATCCCTGCCCGCGCTCCCTCGCGCAACCTCCCAGGAGAGACCGTGTCCCTGCCGAGAAACGCCGCCCTCGCCGGCTGCCTCGCCGTCGTAGCCCTCGCCCTCACCGCCTGCGGCGCGGCCCCCGAGAAGGCCGACAACAAGACCGCCACCGGCAAGGACGCCGCCACCGCGACCTCCGCGGCGGACTTCGGCGGCATGGACGCCCTCGTCGAGGCCGCCAAGAAGGAAGGCGTCCTGCACGCCATGGCCCTGCCCCGCGACTGGGCCAACTACGGCGCCGTCATCGACGGGTTCACCGAGAAGTACGGGATCAAGGTCGAGGTGGAGAACCCCGACGGCAGCAGCCAGGACGAGATCAACGCCGTCACCAGCCGCAAGGGCCAGGACCGCGCCCCCGACGTCCTCGACCTCGGCACCTCCTTCGCCGTCAGCGGCGCCCAGCAGGGCCTGTTCGCCCCGTACAAGGTCGCCGCGTACGGCGACATCCCCTCGGCGCAGCGGGACGACCAGGCGCGCTGGTACAACGACTACGGCGGCTACATCTCCATCGGCTGCGACGCGAGCCGCGTCAAGAACTGCCCCACCAGCTTCAAGGACCTCCTCAAGCCCGAGTACAAGGGCCAGGTCGCGCTCAACGGCAACCCCACCAAGTCCGGCTCCGCCTTCGGCGGCGTCTACGCGGCCGCCCTCGCGAACGGCGGCTCCCTCGACGACATTCAGCCCGGCATCGACTTCTTCGGGCAGCTGAAGAAGAACGGCAACTACACCCCCGTCGAGTCCACCCCGGCGACCGTCGAGAAGGGCGAGACGCCCATCAGCATCGACTGGGACTACCTGAACGCCGGCTACGCCGACCAGTTCAAGGGCAAGGGCGTCGACTGGAAGGTCGCCGTCCCCGAAGACGGCAAGTACGCGCAGTTCTACGCCCAGGCCATCAACAAGGACGCCCCGCACCCCGCCGCCGCCCGGCTGTGGCAGGAGTGGCTCTACAGCCCCGAAGGCCAGAACCTGTGGCTGAAGGGCTATGCCCGCCCGGTGCTCATGAGCACCATGGAAGGGGCCGGAACCCTCGACAAGGCCGCCGCCGCAAGGCTCCCGCAGGTCAGCGGCACCCCGACCTTCCCCACGGAGGCCCAGCAGACCGCGGCCAAGGGCGTCCTGGCCCAGAGCTGGGGCAAGGCGGTCGCCGGCTGACCGCCGGCCGGGCCACGGCAACGACCTCCGATACGAGCACTGACACGACACCCATGACCACCGACATGACATCCCGCACAGCGGCCGCGTCACCCGCGGCCGCCCCGGCGGCCCCCGCCGCCCCCGCCGTCCGGACCGGGCGGCGGCGGGCCCGCCGCTCCGGCGCACTCGCCGTCGTCCCCCTGCTGCTGTTCACCGCGATCGCCTTCGGCCTGCCCGCCGCCGCCATGCTCGACGGCGCCTTCAGCGTCCGGGACCCGGCCAGCGGCACCGCCTCGTACGGCCTCGGCAATCTGACCGCCTCCTTGCAGGGCGCCTACCTCACCGCGCTCGTCGGCAGCGTGGAGCTGTCCGCCACTTCCGCGGTCCTCGCCGCCCTCCTCGGCCTCCTCCTCGCCCAGGCGATCGTCACCTCCCCGCTGCGGGGCCTGCGCGAAGCCGTCCTGACCGCCTCCGGAGTCCTCGCCAACTTCGGCGGCGTCCCCCTCGCCTTCGCCTTCGTCGCCACCCTCGGCAACTCCGGCGTCCTCACCCGCGAGCTGGGCCTGACCGGCACCGGCTGGAACCTCTACAGCTTCTGGGGCCTGGTCCTCGTCTACCTGTACTTCCTGGTCCCCCTCATGGTCCTCACCATCACTCCCGCCCTCGACGGGCTGCGCACCCAGTGGCGCGAGGCCGCCCAGAACAACGGCGCCACCCACCGCCAGTACTGGCAGCACGTCGCCCTGCCCGTGCTCGCCCCCTCCCTCCTCGGCGGCCTCGTCCTCCTCTTCGGCAGCGCCTTCGCCGCGTACGCCACCGCCGCCGCGATGGTCGGCAGCTCGGTCCCGCTGGTCACGCTCCAGATCGCCGACGCGATCTCCGGCAACGTGCTCATCGGCCAGGAGAACGTGGCCCTCGCCCTCAGCCTCGACATGGTCCTCGTCGCGGGCCTGGTCATGGCGGTCTACCTGCCCCTGCAACGACGGAGCGCCCGATGGCTCGCCTGACCGCCCACCCGGCCACGGCGTCCCCCTGGCGCGCCCTCGTCCTCGCCGCCGCGGCCCTGTACTTCCTGGTGCCGCTCGCCGCCTCGGTCGTCTTCACCGTCGACGTGCCGGGCCAGGGCCTGAACCTCGACGCCTACACCCGCATCCTGGACACCGAGGGCTTCCTGCCCAGCCTGCTCCTCTCCCTCGAACTCGCCGCCGCCACCATCGCGGTGGTGCTGCTGCTCGTGGTTCCCGCCACGGTGGCACTGCGCCTGACCGCCCCGAAGCTGCGGCCCGTCGTCGAGATCGTGTGCGCGCTGCCGCTGGTCGTCCCGCCCATCGCCTTTGTCGCCGGCATCGGGACCGTCCTGAAGTGGGGACCCGAGCACCTTTCCCGCACCCCGCTCTTCCAGACGTTTGTCGCCGTCCAGAACCCGGACTTCCCGGTCGTCCTGGTCCTCGCCTACGCCGTGATGGCGCTGCCGTTCGCCCACCGCGCCCTGGACGCGGGACTGCGCGCCGTCGACGTCCGCACCCTCGTCGAGGCGGCCCGCTCCTGCGGCGCGAGCCTGCCGCACGCCCTGCTGCGCGCCGTGCTGCCGAACCTGCGCGGAGCCCTCCTGAGCGCCTCCTTCCTCACCCTCGCGCTGGTCCTCGGCGAATTCACCATCGCCCAACTCCTCGGCTTCCGGCCGTTCGCCGTCTGGATCGTCAACATCAGCGGCTCACAGGCCCAGATGTCCGTGGCCGTCTCGGTCATGAGCCTGCTGGTGACCTGGCTCCTGCTCCTGCTCCTCGCCGGTTTCGGCGGCGGCCGCCGCACCCCCTCCCCGACCACCGACCGGAAATGACACCCCTCATGCGCCTCACCGCACCCGCGCCGACCGCGAACGCGACGCCCGCACCGGCCGACGCCGCCACCGTCGAACTGCGCGGCCTGCGTCGGTCCTTCGGTACCACCACCGCCCTGGACGGACTCGACCTCACCGTGCGCCCCGGTGAACTCCTCGCCCTGCTCGGCCCGTCCGGCTGCGGCAAGACCACCGCGCTGCGCATGCTGGCGGGCTTCGAACACCCCGACTCCGGTGAGATCCTCGTCGACGGCAATGACGTCACCGCGGTTCCCGCGCACCGACGCGACGCCGGCATGGTCTTCCAGTCCTACAGCCTCTTCCCGCACCTGAACGCCCTCGACAACGTGGCGTTCGGACTGCGGATGCGCCGGGTCCGCACCGCCGAGCGGCGCGCCCGCGCCGCGGAACTCCTCGAACTCGTGGGCCTCGCCGACAAGGGCGACCGCTTCCCCCACCAGCTCTCCGGCGGCCAGCAGCAGCGCGTCGCACTGGCCCGCGCCCTCGCCCTGCGACCGCGCGTGCTCCTCCTCGACGAGCCGCTGTCCGCCCTCGACGCCAAGGTGCGCCTGACCCTGCGCGAGGAGATCCGCCGCCTCCAGCAGGAACTGGGCATCACCACCCTCTTCATCACCCACGACCAGGAGGAGGCGCTGTCCATGGCCGACCGCGTCGCGGTCATGCGCGCCGGCCGCCTGGAGCAGTGCGCGGCCCCGGCCGAGCTGTACGCCCGTCCCGCCACCGCCTTCGTCGCCGAGTTCGTCGGCACCATGAGCCGCATCCCGGGCAGGCTGCTCGCCTCCGGCGCGACCGTCGCGGTCCTGGGCCGCGAGCTCGCCGTCGACGGCACCCCGCCGAGCACCGGGGACGGCACCGACGTCGACGTCCTCGTACGGCCCGAGTCGCTGGGGGTCACCGCCGACGAGGCGGGGGAGGGCCGAGTCCTCGGCACCTCGTTCCTGGGCGCCACGGTCCGCGTGTCCGTCGCCCTGGCCGACGGCACCCTGGTCAAGGCCGACGTCCCCGCACACGATGCGGGCCACCTGGCCGCCGGCGCGCCCGTCCGCCTGGCGCTGCCGGACCGTCCGGTCCTGGTGGCCCCGCGCGCGAGCTGATCCGCGGACATCCGCGCGGCAGCACCCGCCCGAGTCCGCCCGTACCACGGCCGCCCGGCCGCGACCCCACCACCCCGCACCGGAAAGAGACCCCGTTCGTGACGTCCTCGCACTCTCCCGTCCCGACCACGCTGCAAGCCGTCCTCTTCGACATGGACGGCACCCTCGTCGACACCGAGCGGCTCTGGTGGGACACCGTGGCGGAGGCGGCCGAGCGGCTCGGGCACGTCCTCCTCGAAACCGACCAGCCGGACGTGCTAGGCCGGCCGGTGGAGCACACCGCCGGCGTCCTCGCCGCCCGCAGCGGCGCCCCCGCCGCAGCGATCGCGGCCCAGCTGCACCGGGCCTTCGCCGACCGGGTCCGTACCCGCGTCGTCCCCCGGCCCGGCGCGCTGGCCCTGCTCGGTGCACTGCGTGCCGAAGGCGTCCCCACCGCCCTGGTCACCGCCTCCCCCAGGGAGGTCGCCGAGACCGTGGTGGCCGCCCTCGCGGAGGAGGGCCACGGCGGCTTCACGGTCACTGTCACCGCCGACGACACCGCGCTCACCAAGCCCCACCCCGACCCCTACCTCGCGGCCTGCCGCGCCCTGCGGGTCGCGCCCGCCGCCTGCGTGGCCGTCGAGGACACCCCCACCGGCATCGCCTCGGCCGAAGCAGCCGGCTGCCAGGTCCTCGCCGTGCCCTCCGTCACCGGGATCGATGCGGCCCCGGGCCGTACCGTGCTGGACTCACTGGAAGAGGCCACCCCGGACCGGCTGCGGGCCCTGGTCGCCGACGCACCGGCACCGCGGTTCCTCGTCCCCGGGTTCACCACCCGCCGCGCCCGCGCCGGCCGGCCCTTCACCGCCCGCGTCGCGGGCCTCCTGCGCGGCGCGGCCCGTCCGGTGACCTTCGCCGCCGCCGACCGCCCCGACTGGCTCACCGTCCACGCCGACGGCACCCTCGCCGGTACCCCGTCGCCCCTGCCGGGGCAGGACTCCGCCGCCGTGGCCGTGGCCACGGCCGAGATCACCGCGGTCGACGCGCACGGCGCCACCGCCCACCTCACCGTCCGCATCCCCGTGGCGGCCGCGGACGCACCCGCGCTCGACCGGGTCCGGGTGATGAGCTGGAACCTGTGGCTCGGCGGCAGCCCCGTCGACGCCCACCGCGACAAGCAGCTGGCCGTGCTCCTCGCCGCCGACGTCGACGCCGTCGGCCTCCAGGAGACCGCCGTGCACGCCGCGCCCGAACTCGCCGACGCGCTCGGCTGGTTCCACCACAGCGCCGGGGAGAACCTCGCGATCCTCAGCCGCCACCCGGTCGTGGACACCCTCGGTGACCCGGAGGTCGGCTTCTACGGGGCGGCCGGGGCCCGGATCCGGCTCGACGAGCGTCCCGACGGCGCCCCGCATGAGCTGGTGCTGTGGACCGCCCACCTCAACCACACGCCGTACGGCCCCTACGACGCCTGCTTCGACGGCCTGGCCGCACCCGAACTGAAAGCCCGTGAGGAGGAGTCGGGGAGGGTCCGGCAGATCAACGCGGTCCTGGACCGGATGGCGCCGGACCTCGCCGCCGCCGATCGCACCCCGGTCCTGCTCGTGGGGGACTTCAACGCCCCCTCGCACCTGGACTGGACGCCCACGGCAGCCCCGCTGCACGGCGGCTACGGACCGGTGGACTGGCCCGTCTCCCGCGCCGTGGAACGGGCGGGGCTGCGCGACTCCTACCGCGAGGCCCACCCGGACCCGGTGGTGGCTCCCGGAACCACCTGGTCGCCCGTCCACCCGTGGCATGAGGACGGCAGCGGCCGCCCGGAACCGCAGGACCGGATCGACTTCGTGCTCCACTCCGGCGACCGCCTCACCGTCGTCGACTCCACGACCCTGGCCACGGGCCGCATCGCCCCCTGGCCGGAGGTCGCGGCCAACGACTGGCCCTCCGACCACGCTGCCGTGGTCACCACCTTCCGCTTCTCCTGACGGCCGCGCGGGACGGCCCACCCCCACCGCGCGGCGACGGCGGCCCGGGGGTAAGGCCGCTGACACGCTTTTTTGTCCGCGGGGCAGAAGCCTTGTCCGGAGCGGCACCGCGCGCGGTAGCCTCCGCGAAGGAGCCGCTCTGCGGAAGAACTCTTCCGAAAGCGCGTGTTCGCGGCGCGCTGTCCGTGCAAACCGACGGAAGGACATACGTGAAGGACTCGAAGGACAGGCTGGAAACGCTGCGGGCCGAGATCGAGCGCCGCAACCCCGCACAGCCCGAGTTCCACCAGGCGGTAGGGGAGGTCCTCGACACCCTGGCCCCCGTCTTCACCGCCCGCCCCGAGTATGCCGACCCGGCCGTGGCCCTGGTGGAGCGGCTCACCGAGCCCGAGCGGCAGATCGTCTTCCGTGTCCCGTGGCAGGACGACCGGGGCCGGGTCCACGTCAACCGCGGCTACCGCGTCGAGTTCAACAGCGCGCTCGGCCCGTACAAGGGAGGTCTGCGCTTCCACCCGTCGGTGGACATCGGCGTCGTGAAGTTCCTCGGCTTCGAGCAGATCTTCAAGAACGCGCTGACCGGCCTCGGGATCGGCGGCGGCAAGGGCGGCAGCGACTTCGACCCGCACGGCAGGTCGGACGCCGAGGTCATGCGGTTCTGCCAGTCCTTCATGACCGAACTGCACCGGCACATCGGGGAGCACACCGACGTCCCCGCCGGGGACATCGGCGTCGGCGGCCGTGAGATCGGCTACCTCTTCGGCCAGTACCGGCGCATCACCAACCGCTGGGAGGCCGGCGTCCTGACCGGCAAGGGCCAGAGCTGGGGCGGCTCCGCGATCCGGCCCCAGGCGACCGGCTACGGCAGCGTGCTGTTCGCCGCCGAGATGCTCAAGGTCCGCGGCGCGTCGCTGGACGGGCTGACGGCGGTCGTCTCCGGCTCCGGCAACGTCGCGCTGTACACGGTCGAGAAGCTGCAACAGCTCGGCGCCAACCCGCTGACCTGCTCGGACTCCCACGGCTACGTCGTCGACGACAAGGGCATCGACCTGGCACTGCTCAAGCAGGTCAAGGAGGTCGAGCGCGGGCGGGTGAGCGAGTACGCGGCGCGCCGCGGATCCTCGGCACGGTTCGTGCCCGGCGGGCGGGTCTGGGAGGTACCCGCGGACGTCGCCTTCCCGTCCGCCACGCAGAACGAACTGGACGCGCAGGACGCCCGTACCCTCGTCGCGGGCGGGGTCAGGGCGGTCTCCGAGGGCGCCAACATGCCGACCACGCCCGAGGCCGTGCGGATCCTGCGGGAGGCCGGGGTCGCCTTCGGGCCGGGCAAGGCCGCCAACGCGGGCGGTGTCGCGGTCAGCGCCCTGGAGATGAGCCAGAACGCCGGCCGTGTGGCCTGGAGCGCGCAGCGGGTGGAGGACGAACTGGCCGCCACCATGCGGGCGATCCACGCGGTCGCCCACGAGACCGCCGAGCGGTACGGAGCCCCGGGCGACTACGTCACCGGCGCGAACATCGCGGGATTCGAGCGGGTGGCGGACGCGATGCTGGCCCAGGGCGTCATCTGATCCGACGCCCACGCCGCGCCGTCACCCCGTCACCCCGTCGGCCGGCCCGTCGGCCCAGTGCACCCGCCCGAGGTGGATCAGGCGCAGCTGGGCGAGGGCCGTGCCGGTGGCGGCCGACCAGTCCTCGCCCCGGAGGGATGCGGTCAGGAACGCCGAGGCCGTCATGAACATGTGGTCCACCAGCAGCCGTGACAGCATGGTCACGTCATCGGCCTGCCAGCCCGCGCTCACGGGATCGGAACCGAGCGCGGCGCCCGTCTCGTCGGCGAAGACGTCCAGTTGCGCGGCGATGGCATCGCGCACCACCGCCACCCCGCCGTGGCGTTCACGGACCAGGAAGCGGACGTGCGCCGGTCGCTCGCGCACGAGTGCGGCGATGAGCCGCACCGCGGCACCGCCGCGCTGTTCGGCGTCACCACTCGCGTCGAGGATCTCCCGCACCGTCCCGTGCAGGCTGTCCAGTGCCTCCTCCACCAGCGCGGTTCCCAGCTCGTCCATGTCGCCGAAGTGCCGGTAGAAGGCGGTGGGGGCGACTCCGGCCGCCCGGGTCACCTCCCGGAGTCCGAGGCTGCCGAAGCTGCGCTCCGCCAGCTCCGACAGGGCCGCGTCCAGGAGGGCGCGCCGGGTGCGGCGGCGCCGGGTCTCGCGAAGGCCGGTCTGAGCACTCATGGCGCGAAGTCAACCGCGTCACAGTCGTCCGCCGCCAGCATGATGCAAACTGAACCGGGTAGTCAGTGAACAACTGTTACCGGAATGGAGGACGTTCTCATGCTCTTCCTCGTAGGCGCGCTGCTGGTGCTCGGCGTCGTCCTCGGCACCGTGGCCCATGTGCCCGCCCCCGTGAGTGCGGTCGCCGGTCTCGCCATCGCCTGCTGGCTCGCCCTCTTCGCCGCACGCGAGCACCTCTCCGGACACCGCCGGGCCGGACGGCTCGGCCACGACCCCCGGGGTGTCCGATGACCCCGATGACGGATCCCCGTACCCCGGCCCGGGCCCCGGCCGGTACCCCTGACGCCGACGCGATGGCCGTCACCGGCTTCGTCCTCGGCCTGGTGGGGCTGCTGGTGATGAACCTGATCCTCGGCCCGACCGCCGTCGTCCTCGGCGCCCTCGCACTCCTGCGGAACACGAGCAGGCCCGGCCGGGCCCGCCTGGCCGTCGGCCTGGGCCTCGCCGACGTGGCACTCCTCGCCTGCCTCGTCACCGCCGACGGGACCTGGTCGTGGAGCCTGGCCTGAGGTCCCCGGACCGCGGGCCGACCGGGACGGTCCGGCGCCACCGATGAGTTCTCCGGCCGCCGCCGGTCTACCTCTTCGTCAGGATGCGGAGCGCAGTCGCCCCGGAAGGGTGAGGAACATGAAGTACATGATCCAGATGAACGTACCGGCCGCAGAGTGGGACGCCCTCATGTCGTCGTACTCCGAGGAGGACATGAGGGCCATGTTCGCGCACATGGACGCCCTCAACAACGAACTCACCTCCACCGGGGAATGGGTGGACGGGCAGGGCCTCGGCGGCCCCGCGCTGGTCAAGACGGTGCGGGCCGGGAGCGACGGCCGGCCCCGGGTGACCGACGGGCCTGCTCGGGCGGGCGACATCCTGGCCGGGTACTGGGTCGTCGACGTCACGGGCGAGGAGCGGGCCCTGGAGATCGCCGCACGGGCGTCCGCCTGCCCCGGACCGGGCGGGAAGCCCGGCAGCGACCCGGTCGAGGTGCACCCGATTCCGGCGGACCCGACGGCTGCCTGAGCCGCGGGCCCGCCGGACTGCAAAGCCGCCTGCCCGGCGACCGGAGACCGCTCGGGGCCGGCCTGGTGAACCTGTACGCCGGACGGCGGCGCGGCGGGTGGCAGCGGTGGCAGTCCCCCGGGGCGCCCGCGAGGCTCGGTACCGAAGGGCGACCGCGAGGAAGGGACAGGGCGATGCCGGAGGCCACACACGTGCGAACGGTTCTGAAACGGACCAATCTGCTGCCTGCGTTCCTGGTGCTCACGGCCATGACCATTGCCCTGTGGCTGACGGGCATGCCGTTCCTCCAGGCCCTGACGATCTCCACCGGAGTGAAGATCGCGATGGCGCTGCTCGAACTCCGGCGACTGCCTGCCCCCGCCGGCGAGACGGCCGCGGAGCAGCCACAGCACTAGGACCTGCGGCGCAGGGCGCGGCGGCCCACGACCACGACGATCAGCAGCAGGACGACCACGACCACGACGATCACGAGCTTCTTCAGCCAGCTGCTCTTCTTCTTGCTCTTCTTCTTGCCCTTCTTGACCCCGGTTGCGGCCTGGGCCTGGGACGACGTCGGTGCCCGGAACGCAGTCGCCGCGCCGGTGCCGGCGAGGGCGCCGCCCTGCGGCAGGGCCGTGGCGGCGGGAGCGTGGCGGGCGGCCGGAGCTGCCGCCGAGGCGGTCGCCGCGGGACCCCAGACCAGTCCGGCGAGCACGAGGATCCCGGCGATCGCCCACGCGACCGCGGGGCGCCTCTGCGGGTGGCCGTGACCTGTCATTTCTCTTCCCCCTGTTCTCCCGTACCGATCCGGGACCGGTGGTTTCCGGAAGGCCGGGGCTCGAAAGCATCGTCGACGAGTTCGACCGAGCCCGCAAGGACATGGACCGTCCGGGCGTGCGGCCATGCGCCGGTACCGGTCGCGGGCCCGGCCGTGCATCCCTCAGACCACGGAGAGCAGGTCCACCACGAAGACCAGGGTGGAACCCGCAGGGATCAACGGCGAGGGGGAGCGGTCGCCGTAGCCGAGGCGCGGCGGAATGATGATCTCGCGACGACCGCCGACCCTCATTCCTCTGATCCCCCGGTCCCAGCCCTTGATGACCCTGCCGCCGCCCACGGCGAACTTGAACGGTTGGCCCCGGTCCCAAGAGGCGTCGAACTCCGCTCCGGACGCGAAGGTGACCCCGACGTAGTGGACGCGGACGACCCTGCCCGGCTTCGCCTCGGCGCCGTCCCCGATAAGGAGGTCCCGGACCGTCAGTTCCTGCGGAGCCTCTCCCTCGGGACGTTCGATCTCGGGCTTCGTCGGTTCAGTCATCACAGCAATCCCTCGTACGGACCGGCCGGGCGCACGGTCACTCCGTACGCTGGACGATCACGCTACCGAGAACGCGGACCGGTCGGAGCGCGTCCCCCGCGGAGCGGTGCGGGAGGAATCCGCTCGGCGGAAGCCGGGCGGGACGGCGGCAGGTGAGGTGAAAGGGCCGCTCATTCAGGCCGTCAAGTCCGCCCCGTGCTCCCCACGGACCACGGTTGTGGCGTTCCGGTACCTGCACCGGGCCGGCGAGCATGCCCGATGACGGACCACGGCAGCCGCAAATTTCAGAACTGCCCCAATGGAAAGCCAAGGTGCTGTGCACCTCTACCGTATCGCCCGTCTCGTCGGCAGAGCACCGTTCGATCACCGTTCGATCGATCATGGAGGGGTCGTTTTCGCGGTTTTCGGCCGCATCGTGAGGGCTGAGCGAAATTCAAGGGGCTGGGAGATTGCGTTTGAGTGCAGCCCAGGACCGTGATCGGGATTCACGGCGGCGCGATCTGTCGCGTTCCGTAGCCGGCCCATAGCGTGGCGAAATCGGGCCCTTTACTCGGCGCTCCTCGGCGGCGAAGCTTTGGGCCGGGGCATCGCCCGGTGTCGCCCTCGCGACGGATACCGCGACACGGCCGGAGCCTGGCGTTCTCTTGGGATGGGGCAGGTCGAAACAGAGGGGGCGGGTGGAAGGCCCACATCGGATCCGGAGTTCGGCAGGAAGTGCAGGGCAGGGCGTTCGCGTTCGTTGCCGACGGTGTGGATTTCTGCGGTGTGTTCAGGAGTTGGCTGCATGGGTGGGCGGTCCGTATTCATGCTCGGCGGAATCCTCTATGAGGAATGGAGAAGGTCTCGATCCCGGCCGGCTTCTGTTGTTGTTCACGGATGACTCCGGCCGCAAGGTAATCCGGAGGAATGGGGATGGGCGCCTTTGTGCGCCCGCGTGCACTCCGTTCTCCGCGCCGTTCGAGAGCATCCGGCACCGTCAACGACACAGTGCGCTCGCTGCGCCGGGTGACGCGGGCACGCACGCTCTATATGTTCCGAAGGCATAGTCCAATCTGCAGTCCTCGCGGTGGAGAGGGATGGGCATGACGAGCCAGGCAAGCGAAGTCGAACTCCGGGACCTGCTGGGCAGGTCACTGGAGGCCACGGGGCAGGCCGCGCAGTGGACCGTGGACACGGACACGACGTGGTGCCGCCTCACACCCGCCTCCGCGGCGCAACGCAAGCAGGGCTGGAAGCTGCACGTGTCGGCCACGTCCGCCTCCGCTCCCGCGGTGCTGGCGCGGTCCCTGGACGTGCTCCTGCTGCGGGACTCCATGTTCAAGTTCGCCCGGTCCCTGGAACAGGTGAGCGCGCTCAACTCCCGGGCCACACCGAGGGGCAACTCGGGCAAGTTCATCACCGTCTACCCCCGCTCCGACGCCGACGCGGCCGCGATCGCGCTGGAACTGCACCAGGCCACGGCGGGCCTCGCCGGCCCGCGGATCCTGTCGGACCAGCCCTACGCCGCGAACAGCCTGGTGCACTACCGCTACGGGGCGTTCGTCGCCCGTCAACGGCTCTCCGATTCGGGCCTGTTGGTGTGGTACATGGAGGACCCGGACGGCAACCCCGTGGAAGACGTCCGTACCGGCCGCTATTCCCCGCCGTCCTGGGCGGTGAGCCCGTTCCCGGCCTCGGTGCCTGCCGCGCCGACCGAGGAGCGGGCCACGACGGCCCCGGTACTGCTGGGCGGCCGCTTCTCGGTACGGGAGGCGATCCGCCACACGAACAAGGGCGGTGTCTACCGGGGGAGGGACGTCACCTCGAACGCGCCGGTGGTCATCAAGGAGGCGCGGCCGCACGTGGAAGCCGACGCCTCCGGATCCGACGTACGCGACTGGCTGCGCGTGGAGGCCCGGGTACTGGAGTTCCTCGACGGCACGGGCCTCGCCCCGCGGCTCCTTGCGGTGTTCGAGCACGGCGGACACCTCTTCCTGGCCGAGGAGGAGATCCCGGGCGTCCCGCTGCGCAACTGGGTCGCCGAGCGCTTCCGCGACATCGGGGGCGAGCGCTACCGCGCCGAGGCCCTGGCCCAGGCGGGCCGCCTGGTGGATCTCCTCGCCGAGGCCCACGCACGGGGCTGCGTCCTGCGGGACTTCACGCCCGGCAACATCATGGTCCGGCCCGACGGTGAACTGCGCCTCATCGACCTGGAGCTCGCCGTCCTCAAGGACGACGTCCCGCTCCCGACCACGGTGGGGACCCCCGGCTTCAGCGCCCCCGAGCGGCTGGCCGGCGCGCCGGTCTCGCCCACGGCCGACTACTACAGCCTGGGTGCCGCCGTGTGCTTCGTCCTCACCGGAAAGGTCCCCAGCCTGCTGGCCGAGGAGCCCGCGGCCAGGACCGCGCACGAGCGGCTCGCCGGGTGGCTGGCCGCCTGTGACGACGTGCTGCGGCTGCCCGAGGGCCTGACCGAGATGATCCTCGGGCTGATGAGTGACGACCCCGCCGAGCGCTGGGACCCCGAACGGGCCGGCGCGGCCCTCCGCCGGGCGGTACGCGGACCTGCGGCCCGGGCCGCCGCGGGACCGGCCCATCCGACCTCGCGGTCCGACGCGACGCAGGGCGCGGTGGCGGGGATGGTGGACCACCTCATCGGTTCGATGACCCCGCAGGACGAACGCCGCCTGTGGCCGGTGTCCACCATGGCGGGGGAGACCGACCCGTGCACGGTGCAGCAGGGCGCCGCAGGTGTGCTCGCGGTCCTGACCCGCTACTTCGAGTTGACCGGCGACGGGCGCCTGCCGGAGGTGCTCTCCACGGCGGGACACTGGATGGCGGCGCGGACGGACACCCGCTCCACGCGATCCGGCCTGCACTTCGGCGGCCGGGGGACCGCATGGGCGCTGTACGAAGCCGGCCGGGTCCTCGACGACCGTGTGCTCGTCGAGCACGCGACGGCTCTGGCCCTGGCCCCCCAGGAACCGGCACCCCATCACGACATCACCCACGGCCGGGCGGGCAGCGGACTGGCCGCCGCCCACCTCTGGTACCGCACGGGGGACCAGCGTTTCGCCGAACGCGTCGTCGAGGCGGCCGACGCGCTGGCCGCCGCTGCCACGTCCGAGCCGTCCGGTGTCAGCTGGCCCGCGCCCCCCGAAGTGGTCACCGGGAGCGTCGGCGAACGCTATCTCGGCTTCGCCCACGGGACGGCCGGCATCGGATGCTTCCTGCTCGCCGCTTCAGCCGTCACGGGCCGTCAGGAAGACCGGGACCTGGCCCGGGCGGCGGGGGACGCACTGGTGGCCGCCTCCCTGACGGTCGGTGGGGCGGCACAGTGGCCCTCCAAGGCCGGCGACGTGCCGACCGCCCCGTACTGGTGCCACGGTTCCGCGGGGATCGGCTCCTTCCTGCTCCGGCTGTGGCAGGCCACCGGCGACGACCGGTACGGCGATCTCGCCCTGGCGGCGACGAAGGCCGTGGTGGAGCGGGCCTCGCGCGCCCCCCTCGCCCAATGCCATGGCCTGGCGGGCAACGGCGACTTCCTCCTCGACATGGCCGCCGCCACGGGGGATCCCGCCCACCACGCGTCGGCCGAGGCCCTGGCCCGCCTCATCACCGCCGAACAGATCCACCGCAACGGCCACGTCGTCTTCCCCAACGAGTACGGGGACGTCTCGACGGGCTGGAGCGACGGGTCCGCAGGAATCCTGGCGTTCCTCCTGCGGACCCGCCACACAGACTCCCGGCTCTGGATGATCCAGCAGCCGGGCTGACAGGAAACCCTGTCGACACCACCGAGAGAAGGAGATAGTCATGGAGAACCGCGACCTCGAACTGCTGGCTCACCTGCACGCCCTTCCGGAGACCGACCCGATCGGCGCCGACGGAGTTGCGTTCGCCGACACGTGTGCGTGCGTCGGCCTGCTCACGCTCCTCAACACCGTCTGCGTCGGCATCAGCTGCGCCTGACCCAGGCCGTAGCAGCCCGCGCGGATCCGATACCGCCCGGCGGCCTCGTCAACCGCTCCGCTGTTGACGAGGCAATGAACGCCGGTCGCCCGTAGGCCAGCCACCCCCAGTGCACCCGCGTCGCCAGCCGATCAGGGCAGCACGAGGGATCCCGGCCGACCTCCGGCCGGTGGCCGCCCCCGCGGCAGCCACCGGCCGGAGCGTCCGGCCCCCGCCTTCACGGGGCACGAAGCATCGGCCCCCGAGCACCACACCGCCCCTTCGACCCAGCGCGCGCCCAAGTCCGTGGACGACACCCAGCAGACGAGGACCTGAGTGACCATGCAGCCGCACGCCGGTGCCGATGCCCCCACACGGGTGCCCCTTCCGACCTCAGCCACGGCCCCGGACGGCGCGCGGCCAGCGGCCCGGGGGCCGTACGCCATCAGCACCCGCGGCCTGGTCAAGAGCTACCCCGGCCCGGACGGCACCCTCACCCCCGCCGTGCGCGGCCTGGACCTCGACGTACACCAGGGCGAAACCTTCGCGTTCCTCGGCCCCAACGGCGCGGGGAAGTCGACCACCATCTCCCTCCTGTGCGCCCTGGCCCGCCCCACCGCCGGAACGG
This sequence comes from Streptomyces sp. NPDC058880, assembly GCF_042742535.1. Lineage (NCBI taxonomy): Bacteria > Bacillati > Actinomycetota > Actinomycetes > Kitasatosporales > Streptomycetaceae > Streptomyces > Streptomyces sp. NPDC058880. The sequence goes on along the minus strand of NZ_JBHYMC010000063.1, from coordinate 17,702 downwards.
CCACGGTGGCAGGCGTCGACGTCCTCACCCACCCGGGCCAGGTCCGCCGCCAGGTCGGCATGCTCTTCCAGCACAGCGCACTCGACATGGAACTGACGGTGCAGCAGAACCTGGGCGTCCACGCCCGGCTGTACGGCATGAGCCGCCGCGACGCCCGACGGCGCACCACCGAGACCCTCGATGCCATCGGCCTCGGCGACCGGCGGCGGGCCCCGGTCCGCACCCTCTCCGGCGGCATGCGCCGCCGCCTCGAACTCGCCCGCGGCCTCCTCCACGAGCCGCGGGTGCTCTTCCTCGACGAGCCCACGACCGGACTCGACCCCCACGCGCGCGCGCAGGTCTGGGACTACCTGCGCCAGTTGCGCGAACGGCAGGGGACCACGCTCTTCGTCACCACCCACTACCTCGACGAGGCCGAGAACTGCGACCGCCTCGCCATCATCGACGGCGGCCGCCTGGTCGCGCAGGGGGCGCCGGCCGCCCTGAAGGCCGCCATCGGCAGCGACCGGGTGGTCCTGCGCACCCACGACGACCCCGCTGCCGAACGCGTCGTGCGCCGCGCCGCCCCGCCGGGCACCCGTACTGCCGTCGGCGCCGACGGGATCAGCCTGCGCCTGCCCGACGGCAGCTCCTGGATCCCCCGCCTGTGCGCGGCCCTCGCCGCGGAGGGCATCCCCGTCCGGGCCGCCTCGGCGACCCCGCCGACCCTCGACGACGTCTTCTTCCACCACACCGGCCGCAGCATCCACACTGCAGGGCCCAAGGCGGCGGGTGAGGGCCTGTGACCGCCCCCGCCGTCACCGCGCCGGGAAACCCCGACGGCCACGCCGACCCGTATCCGGCATCCCCGGCCCGCCTGCGCCGGGAACTGCGCGCGGTCCACGCCCTGGTCCACCGCGACCTGCTGCGCCTGTCCTTGCAGCGCACCCACACCGCGCTGATGCTGATCCAGCCGGTGCTCTACCTCTTCATCCTCGGAGGCGGTCTGGCCGCCCTGATTCCCACCGCCGCGCTCGGCGTGGGCTACCAGGTGTACCTCTTCCCCGGCATGCTGATGATGACCGTCCAGAGCCCCGCCATCATGGTCGGCATCCGCCTCATCACCGACCGGCAGAGCGGATACCTGCGGGAACTCCTGATGGCCCCGGTCAGCCGCGCCACCCTGCTCCTGGGCAACTGCGCGGGCGGCACCGTGGTCGCCACCGTCCAGGGCGCCGTCCTCCTCGCCCTGGCCGGCACGGTCGGCCTGCCCTACGACCCGCTGCTGCTGGCCCTGCTCCTCGCCGGCATGATCCTGGCCTCCTTCACCATCACCGCCCTGGCGCTCGCCCTGGCCGTCAGCCTCGGTCGCGCCGAGCTCTTCCATATGCTCCTCGGCCTGGTGATGATGCCGCTGCTCTTCCTGTCCGGAGGCTTCTTCCCCCTCGACAACCTGCCCGGCTGGGCACGTGGGCTGGCCTCCCTGAACCCCCTCGCCTACGGCGTGGACCTGCTGCGCCGCTCCATCAGCCTGCGCGTGCCCGACCAGACGACCGCGGCCGGCATCGAATGGTTCGGCCACCAACCCCCGCTCCTCCTGGAAGCCGCAGCCCTCCTCGTCGCGGGCGTCCTCGCCCTCCTCTACGCCACCCGGCGCTTCAGCCGCCCGGAATGACCCCGACCGCACGGGTCCCGGCCGGCGGACGGCGACCGGGCGCGGGCGCCGCTTCCCCGGCCCCACCGTGCGGCAGGAACAGGCCGTTCGGCCCTGCCCGGGCGGGGCCGGGGGGACTGTTCGGCCCTGTCCGGGCCGCCGACCCCACGCCGATCATGAAGCGGTGCCGGGAGGCGCGGCGGATCCCCCGTCCGCAGCACCTCCCGGTCCGTCATGTGTACGGCCGACAGGGAGGCACCGTCCGGTGGACGTGGCAGGAACGAAGAACACGGCGGGTGTGGCGCAGACCCCGCATCACGCGATACCCGGAGGGACGGGCCGGGCTTCGTGGGTGGAGTGGTTGACGACCACCGACCACAAGAAGATCGGCACGATGTACCTGGTGAGCGCCTTCGGATTCTTCGTCCTGGGTGGTGCCATGGCGTTGATGATGCGCGCGGAGTTGGCCCGTCCGGGTACGCAGATCATGTCGAACGAGCAGTTCAACCAGGCGTTCACCATGCACGGCTCGATCATGCTGCTGATGTTCGCCATGCCGTTGTTCACCGGCTTCGCGAACTGGATCATGCCGCTGCAGATCGGCGCGCCCGATGTCGCCTTCCCCCGGCTCAACATGCTCGCCTTCTGGCTCTTCCTGTTCGGTTCGCTCATCGCGGCCTTCGGGTTCCTCACCCCGGGCGGTGCGGCCGACTTCGGCTGGTTCCTGTACGCGCCGCTGTCGGACGCGGTGCACTCCCCGGGCCTCGGCGCGGACATGTGGATCATGGGCGTGGCGCTGTCCGGGTTCGGCTCCATCGCCGGCGCGGTCAACTTCATCACCACGATCATCTGCATGCGCGCTCCGGGCATGACGATGTTCCGGATGCCGATCTTCACCTGGAACGTGCTCCTGACGGCGCTGCTGGTCCTGATCGTCTTCCCGGTGCTGGCCGCGGCCCTCTTCGCCCTCGAATGCGACCGCACGTTCGGCTCCCACGTCTTCGACGCGGCCAACGGCGGCGCCCTGTTGTGGCAGCATCTGTTCTGGTTCTTCGGCCACCCCGAGGTCTACATCCTCGCCCTGCCGTTCTTCGGCATCGTCTCGGAGATCATTCCGGTCTTCTCGCGCAAGCCGATGTTCGGTTACATCGGCCTGATCGCCGCGACGATCGCGATCGCCGGCCTCTCTGTGACCGTGTGGGCGCACCACATGTACGTCACCGGCGGTGTGCTGCTGCCGTTCTTCTCCTTTATGACCTTCCTGATCGCGGTACCGACCGGTGTGAAGTTCTTCAACTGGATCGGCACCATGTGGAAGGGCTCACTGTCCTTCGAGACCCCGATGCTCTGGACGATCGGCTTCCTGGTCACCTTCGTCTTCGGTGGCCTGACCGGCGTCATCCTGGCCTCACCCCCGATGGACTTCCACCTCTCCGACTCCTACTTCGTGGTCGCGCACTTCCACTACACCGTCTTCGGCACCGTGGTGTACGCGATGTTCGCCGGCTTCCACTTCTGGTGGCCGAAGTTCACCGGCACGATGCTGGACGAGCGCCTCGGCAAGATCACCTTCTGGACCCTCACGGCCGGCTTCCACCTCACCTTCCTCGTACAGCACTGGCTGGGCGCGGAGGGCATGCCGCGCCGCTACGCCGACTACCTCGCCGCGGATGGCTTCACCGGGCTCAACACCCTCTCCACCATCGGCTCGTTCCTGCTCGGCCTGTCGATCCTGCCGTTCTTCTACAACGTGTGGAAGACCGCCCGGTACGGCAAGAAGGTCGAGGTCGACGACCCGTGGGGCTACGGCCGTTCCCTTGAGTGGGCGACCTCCTGCCCGCCGCCGCGGCACAACTTCCGCGCCCTGCCGCGCATCCGTAGCGAGTCGCCCGCCTTCGACCTCCACCACCCCGAGATCGCCGCCCTCGAACCGGCCGCTCACTGAGCCGGCGCCGGGCTCCGCACGGCTCAGGCAAGGAGAAGCCCATGTCCCACGTGCTGACGGCACTCGGTGTCGCGGTCCTCTGTGTGTCCGGCAGTGTCTGGTACGTCCCCGCGATCACCGACATACGCGCGGGCGCCGACCGCCCGGTGTCCCGCAGGCTGGCCGCCACGGCCTGCCTCACGGGCTGGGGGACCGCCGCATTCGTCACGCTGCTGCTCCTGGCGGCAGCGCCCCGGGGGCTCGTCGCTCTCGCGGCGGTGGCCGGAACGGCCGCCTCCTGCGCCCTGGCCGTCCAGGGCCGCGTCCAGCACGGCGCGGAGCAGCGGGAGGAGGCCGGACGCTGGTCGGCGCTGGGTCACCCGCCTCCCGCGCGTACCGGCGCCCTGCCGCGGCGCGCCGTTACGGCCTGGGCCGTGGCCGGGTTCACCCTCATACCGGGAACGGCGGTCGCGACGTTCCTCGCCCGCTGGTGAAGACCCGGCGGGGAGGACGGACCGTGGCACGGACCACCGCCCTTCCGCGGTGCCGAGTGTCCCCGGTCCGGCACCAGGGTTGTCATGGACACGTGTATGGGCCCGGCTCGTTCCGGCAGCGGCGCTGTCGAGGCCGCCACCGGAACGAGCCGGGCCCATCCCGCAGTCGGGGGAACCGGTTCTGTTCCTATTCGGTCGCCTGCACGGGATGCTGACGGGGCGGGGTGAGCGCGTGGCTGGCGATCACCGCGGCCTGGACTCGGCGTTCGACGCCCAGCTTGGTGAACAGCCGGGAGATGATGTTCTTGACGGTCTTCTCGGCCAGGTAGAGCCGCTGTCCGATCTCCTTGTTGGTGAGCCCTTCACTGACCAGGACCAGGATCTCCTTCTCCCGGTCGGTGAATCCGGGCAGGCCGGGTGCCGCCTCCTCCGGGGGGACCTCGCCGCGCATCCTCGCCATCAGCCGGGTGGTGGCCCCGGGGTCGAGCATCGACTGGCCCGCGGCGACCGTGTGTACGGCGTTGACCAGGTCGGTGCCGGAGATCTGCTTCAGAACGTAGCCGGACGCGCCGGCCATGACGGCGTCCAGCAGTGCTTCCTCGTCGTCGAACGAGGTGAGCATCAAGCACGCGAGGTCCGGCATCCGCGAGCGCAACTCCCGGCACACGCTGACCCCGTCGCCGTCCTGGAGCCGCACGTCCAGGATCGCGACCTGGGGGCGCAGCGCGGGGATGCGGACCAACGCCTGCTCGGCCGTGGACGCCTCACCGACCACGGTCACGTCGGGCTCGGCGTCCAACAGGTCGTGCACACCCCGGCGCACCACCTCGTGGTCGTCGAGGAGGAAGACGCTGATGGGCGTCTGCGCGGGGGAAGGGGTGCCGCTGGGGGGCATGGATTCTCTCCTTGGCATGGTTCCGTCCGGCACACGCGCGAACGCTGCCCATGGTGCCTTCCACAAGAGGCCGAAGGACAGGGCCGATCGGCCCTGTCCCGGCCGCCGGTGCGGTGGAGCGCCGCGGAGGTTCCCTCCCGGACCCGCGCCTCGAGGGTGGTTGCCGGGTGGGCCGCCGCGCCGGAGGGGCCGCGTCCCGGAACGCGGAGGACGGCCGGCACCGCGGCGGGGCCGGTCGGCCCCTGTCCGGTGGATTCCGGTGCGGCGCAGGCTGGGGTGGTCGGAAAGGCCGGAAGGGGCGAGCGTGCCGGAGGTGAGGTTCACGATGAAGACACCCCTGGTGGGTCAGGTGATGACCCGCGACGTCGTCGCGGCCCGCGCCGGGACGTCCGCGAGGCGACTGGAACAGCTGATGGACCGTCACCGGATCGGCGGCGTGCCCGTGGTGGACGAGGACGACAAGGTGGTGGGTGTGGTCTCCCGCACCGACCTCACCCGCAGGCCGGGCGAGTCCGGCCGGGCCGCGGGCCTTGTGACGGCCGCCAAGCTGATGACGACGCCGGCCGTGACGGTCCATCCGGAGCAGCGAGTGGCCGAGGCCGCCCGTGTCATGGAGCGCAGGCAGGTCGACCGGCTGCCGGTGGTGGACGAAGAGGACCGTCTCATCGGCATCACCACCCGCCGCGACCTGCTGAGGGTCTTCCTGCGGACGGACGAGGAGATCCGCGCCGAGGTCGCGGCGGAGATCACGTCCCGTCTGCCACCGTCCGCCGACGACCTCCTGCGGATCCACGTGCGGGAGGGCGTCGTCACCCTCCACGGGCTGCCCTGCTCCACCACCGATCCCTTCGCCCTGCTGCGAGCGGCCTGGCGGGTGGACGGGGTGCTGGGCGTCGTGCCGCGGCTGACCACCGCGCCGTCATGACGACCCGGCGCCCCGCTGCACCGGAGCCGGTCCCCTCGCCAGGGTGGACCGCCAGGACGGGGCGCCCGGCATGGGCGACGACCCGCAGCGCGACCGGTCCCGGCGGAAGCCGTGGGAACCCTCCCGTACTCCGGTGCCCCACCACGACCACAGCGGCTTCGGGCGAGCGGCGTACGAGCTCCGGGGCGGGCGGGACCGGCCACTCCACCGCGTGCAGGATCCGCAGGATCCCATCGTGAACCGCCGCCTCCGCAGCGGCCGTCCGTACCGCCGGCACCAGCCCCCCGAGCCCCCCGGCGTCGACGACCCCGACCACCACACCCGCTCCCATGCGGCGGCTGCCCCGGCACCTGCGGTTCCACACATAGCGGCGGCCGACCCCGGGCCTACTCGGCGCCCGAGCGGGGAACAATACAAAAAAGAAGTAAAACGTCATCTTTGTGGGTGATTGTCATGCTGCAAGGGCTGCTGGCCGCTCTGGTCGTGGCGGGCGTCGGCGCGGTGCTCTACGTGGCGGCCGCGGCGCGGGTGATCAGACAGTACGAGCGGGGGGTCGTGCTGCGCTTCGGCCGTTTGATGGGTTCCGTCCGCGGGCCCGGCTTCACCATGGTCGTTCCCGTGGTCGACCGGATGCACAAGGTGAACATGCAGATCGTCACGATGCCGGTGCCCGCCCAGGACGGCATCACCCGGGACAACGTGACCGTGCGGGTCGATGCGGTGATCTACTTCAAGGTCGTCGACCCGGTGGACGCGATCATCCGGGTGGAGGACTACCGGTTCGCCGTCTCGCAGATGGCGCAGACCTCGCTGCGCTCGATCCTGGGCAAGTCCAACCTCGACGAGCTGCTGTCGAACCGGGAGAAGCTCAACCAGGGCCTGGAGCTGATGATGGACAGTCCGGCCGTCGAGTGGGGCGTGACCATCGACCGGGTCGAGATCAAGGACGTCTCGCTGCCCGAGGGCATGAAGCGTTCCATGGCACGGCAGGCCGAGGCCGACCGCGAGCGGCGCTCCCGCCTGATCAACGCGGACGCCGAGCTCCAGGCGTCCAAGAAGCTCGCCCAGGCGGCGGCGGTGATGTCCGAACAGCCGGCCGCGCTCCAGCTACGGCTCCTGCAGACCGTCGTGGCCGTGGCCGCCGAGAAGAACTCCACGCTGGTCCTGCCCTTCCCCGTCGAACTCCTGCGCTTCCTCGAACGCGCCGGGGACCATCACCAGGACCGGACTCCACAGCCGTCGCACCGGACGGCGCCGCGGACCGAGGGCGGCCCGGTGGACGGCCTGTCCCCGGTCGACACCCGGCCGTCTCTCGCGGGACTACCCGAGGCGCTGGGGAGCTGACGAGCAGGCGCCCCGGGCGGGAACCGGGGCGGGCGGCCCTGCCCGGGGTGGGCCGGTGCCCGTGCGGACGAACCGGTCGCGAAGGTCTCGCCTGGGTGTCACTGCTGGTCACCGCAGCCCTGTACCTGCGGGGCCGGTACCGCGACCGGAGATCACCATAGGGCGGTACGCAGCCGCCACGGCGCCACCGGGAGGCGGGCGTCGGCCCCGTCCCGGGGTTCCCCCGTCGGTCTGCGAGCGGAGCCGGGACGGACGTCAGGGCGCAGCCGTGGTCCAGTGGCCGTCCAGGGCTTGCCCGACGCTGTCGGCGAGGTCTGTCAGGCGGATCCTGTCGCCCGGGTGGAGTTCCTGTGTGGCGATGGCGGACCGCAGCCGCGCGAGGTGCTCGGCGACGACGGGCCGCTGCTCGGGTCCGCTGTGCCAGGCCAGTTCCCGCAGCAGCATGGTGACGCGGGACAGGACCGCGGCATCCGCCGCACCGTAGTGCAGCGGCTGGTCGACGGCCAGGTGGAGGAGTTCGGCGAGGGTCGCCCGGCGCAGTACGACGCGGACCCGGCCGCGGTCGTCGCGCAGGCGCCGGGGCGAGAGGTCGCGCTGCGCCATGGCGCACAGCAGCGCGGAGGAGTGCGAGAGGGCGTGGATCGCGGTGGTCGGATCGTTGACCCCGGGAGACAGCGCCCGGGTGGCCACGTCGGTGAGCTGGCGCAGACCGAAGGAGATGTCCTGATCGGGAGTGCGTTCGGGCGTGGTGCGCAGCGCACGGGCCGTCCGCTCGATCAGGAGGCGCCGCGTGTCCGGAGGGAACGGGGTGCCGGTACGGGACCAGGCGACCCCGGCGGGGGTACCGGCGATCAGTGAGCTTCCCGGGCACCGGTCGATCAGGACGACCGCGTCCGCCTCGATCGCCGCCGCCAGGAGTGCCTTCTCGTCCACGGCGGCCAGGAAGCCCGAGGTCCCCGCGGACAGGGACAGGGCGGTCCGGGCGTCGCCAGGGGCTTCCGGCGCCCCGGCGGCGCCCCCGGGGATGGCCGGGCGGGCCTCGGGGACGAGCCTGCGAAGGGTGTCGTCGGCGGCGACGTGCACATCGCGGAGCATGGTCTCCACCCTGATCTTGCGCGCCAGATGGGACAGGAAGGCCACGAGCGCGAACACGCTCGCCAGCGTGAGGAGGAAGGCGAGCGTGACCGAAAGCTGCGGCACGAACGGCGGTTGCCCGTCGGCCTCGGTGCGCACGGTGCGCAGTACGGTCAGGGCATAGGTGAAGGTGGCGAGGAACAGCGCGAGCGTGGCCTGCACGTAGCGGTCCTGATTGAAGGTCCGCAGCAGACGGGGGGAGAACTGGCTGCTCGCCAGCTGCAGGGTGACCACCGTGAGCGAGAACGTCAGGGCCGTGACACTGATCAGGGAGCCGGCGATCGCTTCCAGCACGGTCCGTGCCGCCGCTGGGCCGCCCCCGAACAGGTACGCCGTGAGCGACTGCGGAACGTGGTGCCCGATCCGCATGTCCAGCCTGGGCAGGCCCACGCCCGCGGCGACGGCGAGGAGGACGCCCAGGGTCGGCAACGGCCACAGCTGGGTCCGCAGCGTGTCGCGGGTCAGCGGACCTGCTCCCATGGGGCGTCTTCCTTCCGGTATGAGGACAGCAGGTCCCACCTTGGGGGCTGGTGCCGCCCGGAGGTCGCGCGCACACCGCGGTCCGGGGCCGCCGCATCCGGTAATTCCCCCCAACGGGCCCCTGCCGGCCCACACGGCGCCATGGGCCGGTCGGACGTGCCGGACTCCCCGGGTACGGCCCCCGGCCGGGCCCCGATCCGGCCTCGTGCCCGCCCTTCCGGGCGCCGGGCCACGCCCCCGGGCCACCTCTCTCGGCGCGGTGGAGCACTGGCTCACTCGGAGCGGGCCGCACCGCCGCTTCCCCGGTTGCCGCCGTGCGGCGGGTGGACGGTGAGAACACCGTGCGCGGTCCACCGGACGGTGAGCGCCTCGTCCCGCTCGGCGTCTCCCGTGGCGGTGTCGTCGAGGCGTGGGCGGCCGGTCAGGGGTGGGCTCCGGCCGCGCCGGCCGCCCGGGTGATGGCTTCACCCAGGCGCTCCCCGGTGTACGCCTGGCCGCCCATGCCCCAGCCTCCGTCCGGGGCGTTGACGATGTTGATCCGGATGTCGTCGCGATCGTGGCCGGGCGTCATGAGCCCGTACGCGATGTCGGTGGCCCTCTCGATGAAGGCCGCTCGTGTCTCGACGGAGGCCAGGCCGATGTCGGGCAGCTTCAGTTCGATCAGCACGAGGGAACGGTTGGTTCCGCCTGCGTACACGTGCCGAGGGTCGAGTAGGTGCAGCACGCCGGCGACCATCGGCGTGAAGAAGGTGTTGCCGGTCAGGCCACTCACGTCGATGAGAGCCTCGCTGAGCTGCGGAATGATCTCCCGCTCTCCGGCCGGGGTGAGGGCGCCGGTGGGTGCGATGACGGCGATGGGCATGGGTGTGCTCCCCGAGATTGACGGTGAACTAGTACGTACGTCCTAGCGAGATCCACTGTGGAATAGGATGGGCGTACTAGTCAAGCGGGAAGTGACGGAGGGCGGAACGAGATGGCCAAGGAGACCCGGAGCCGGATGGTGGACGCCGCGGTGGACGCGCTGCGCGAACGCGGACTGCAGGGCATGTCGTTCACCGAGGTGCTCGCGCAGAGCGGGGCGGCCCGGGGCGCCATCTACCACCACTTCCCCCGCGGCAAGCACGAGCTGGCGGCGGAGGCCGCCCTGCAGCACGGCCGCGAGGTGCGCGCCGGGCTCTCGGAACTCCGCGCCGCCGACCCGGAGGGTGTCGCCCTGGCCTTCGTGGAGTTCGCACGGCCGGTCGTCCGGGCCGCGGCCCGCGGTGCCGGATGCGCCGTGGCCGCCGTGACCGTCCCCGCGGACGAGGACGGCGGCGCGTTGTGCCGGGCCGCTGCCGAGACCTTCACCTCATGGACCGACCAGCTCGTCCGGAACCTGGGCGAGGCGGGACTGCCGGCGGCCGACGCGCAGGAGAAGGCCGCCCTGCTGATCGCCCTCCTCGAAGGCGCCCAGGTGCTGTGCCGGGCGAGCGGTAGTACGGAGCCCTTCGAACGAGCCGTCCGCGCCGTACGGCCGCTCTTCGCCGCCCCCTGAGCCGCAGGCACGCGCCGGGCCGCCCACCGTCGGGGCGGTCGCGCGCGTCCCTTCCGGCTCCCCTGCCCCGGCCGTCGCGGCCGGAGCCGGGCCGGACGCCCTCAGCCCGCGCGCGAAGACGGGCTCACCGGGTCTCGTGTGCGCCGTCGTGTCCGGTGGCGTAGCGGCTCGGGTCGGCGTCGAAGGCGGCCGCGCAGTGGGCGGAGCAGAAGAGGTACTCGCCGGTGCCGGTCCGGCGGCGCGGCGCGGCCGGGTCCCTCGCGTCGATCCGCATGCCGCACACGGGGTCCACGGCCCGTCGTGCGGCGGCGGCGCTGTCGGGCTCCGGGTGTTCCTCGCCAGGATGCGGGTGGGGGCCCGTGGTGTCGGGGCGGCGGAGGGCGGCAGCGCGGTCGGCCGGAGTCTCGACCCGGGGCCGGACGCGGGCCGGTGCGGCGTGCGGCAGGGGAGCGGGGCGCCAGCGGCGCAGGCGGGAGGCGTTGGTGACGACGGACAGGGAGCTCAGCGCCATGGCTCCGGCGGCGATGATCGGGCTGAGGCGGATGCCCCACAGCGGGTAGAGGGCTCCGGCGGCGAGCGGGACGCCGACGGCGTTGTAGACGAGGGCGAAGAAGAGGTTCTGCTTGATGTTGCGCATCGTGGCGCGGGAGAGGGTGACGGCGGTGACGACTCCGCTGAGGGAACCGGAGATGAGGGTGACGTCGGCGGCTTCGATGGCGACGTCCGTGCCGGTTCCGATCGCGAGGCCCACGTCGGCGGCGGCCAGCGCGGGGGCGTCGTTGATGCCGTCGCCGACCATGCCGACGGTGCTTCCCTCGGCCTGGAGCCGGCGGATCTCGTCGGCCTTGTGCTCCGGCAGCACCTCGGCCAGCACCCGGCCGATGCCGACCTGGGTGGCGATCGCGGCGGCGGTACGGGCGTTGTCGCCGGTGAGCATGACCACTTCGATGCCGAGGCGCTGGAGGGCGGCGATGGCATCCGCGGAGTCGTCCTTGACGGTGTCGGCGACGGCCAGGACCCCCGCCGGCCTGCCGTCGATCCCGGCGAGCACCGGGGTCTTTCCCTCGGCCGACAGGCGCGCCGCCTCCGCGCTCAGCGAGCCGGTGTCGATGCCGGCGGTCGCCAGGAGGCGGGGGGAGCCCACGAGAACGGTGTGGCCGGCGACGGTCGCCCTGACTCCTTGACCGGTGACGGATTCGAAGCCGGAGACGGGGGCCGCCGGCGAGGCTGCGCCGCGATCGCGGGTGCCGGCGACGATGGCCTGGGCAAGGGGGTGCTCGCTCGGCTCCTCGGCTGCTGCCACCAGCCGCAGCAGCTCGTCCTCGGTGGTGGCGTCGGCGGTGTGGACGTCGGTGAGGACGGGCTTTCCGGCGGTGACGGTGCCGGTCTTGTCGAGGACGACGGTGCCGATCTTGTGGGCGGTTTCCAGGGCCTCGGCGGAGCGGATGAGGATGCCGGCCTGGGCGCCCTTGCCGGTGCCTACCATCACCGACAGCGGGGTGGCCAGCCCGAGCGCGCACGGGCAGGCGATGATCAGCACGGCCACGGCCGAGACCAGGGCCAGGGTGAGGGCCGGCGGCGGCCCGAGGGTGAACCAGATGGCGAACGTGGCGACGGCGATGGCGATGACGGCGGGAACGAAATACGCCGAGACGGCGTCGGCGAGGCGCTGGATGGGCGCCTTGGACGCCTGCGCGGCCTGTACGAGGCGGATGATCTGGGCGAGCATCGTGTCCGCGCCGACCTTGGAGGCCCGTACGCGCAGGGACCCGGTGGTGTTGACGGTGGCCCCGATGACCTGGTCCCCGGTGCGCTTGGACACCGGCATCGGCTCGCCCGTCACCATCGACTCGTCGATCGCGGAGGAGCCGGTCAGGACCTCGGCGTCCACGGGGATCTTCTCTCCGGGCCGGATCACGATCTCGTCGCCGACGGTCACGTCCTCGACGGGGATTTCGCTCTCGGTGCCGTCCCGTACGACGCGTGCGGTGCGGGCCTGGAGTCCCAGGAGGGAACGGATGGCCTCGCCCGTGCCGGCCTTCGCTCGGGCCTCCAGCAGTCTGCCGAGCAGGATGAGGGTGAGGATGACGCCGACGGCCTCGTAGTACACCTCGCGCACGTCCTGCGGAAGGAGTCCCGGGGCGAGGGTGACGAGGAGGCTGTAGGCGTAGGCGGCGCTCGTGCCCAGGGTGATCAGCGAGTTCATGTCGGCACCGCGGTGGCGCAGCGCCAGCCAGCCGGTGACGTGGATCGGCCACCCGGTGTAGAACATCACCGGGGTGATCAGGGCCAGCTGGAGCCAGCGGTTCAGCAGCCATCCCGGTACCCAGTCGGCACCGAACAGCTCGTGCGCCATGACCGCGAACAGCACCGGAAGGGTGAGCACCGCACCGGTGGCGACCCGACGGGTCAGGTCCGCGATCTCCGCCTGCCGCTCGGCGACGTCGGCGGCCTCCGCCTCGGCCGCCGACCGCTCCACGGCGGAAGCCGGGGCCCCGCCGGATGGGCTGCCGGAAGCAGTGGCGGATGCGGTGGCGGCCCGCCCGGCGTCCGGAGGCGGTGAGGCCGATCCGGGGTCGCCGTCCGGTTCGACGAGCAGGGTGCCGTGGATCATGTTCATGCCGCAGGCGAAGCCGAACGAGCCTGGACGGTCGGGCCGCAGGTGCACCGTGGTGCGCGTGTGGGCGGGCAGCCCGGCGCTCACGTGGAGATCGGGGAACACGACCCGGGAGGTGCACTCCCCTGACTCCTGCCGATCGAAGACCAGCTCCAGCGGCGTGCCCTGCCGGACCTTGATCAGGTTCGGGCTGTAGCCGCCCCGTACGACCACGTCCACCCGCTGCACCCCGTCCTCCAGCCGGGCCGTTCCGGCCCGGCGGGGTCCGAAGAAGTACCAGCCCAACCCGCCGATCACCACGACGGCGGCCACGACGACCACCAGGTCAAGGGCGCCCATGGGCTCTCGCCTCCCTTCGGCCCGTCCCTTCCGGCCTCTTTCAGCATGCGCCCCCTCGCGCTGGTGCGCGGCAGGAGGGACACGGCCGGAATGCGGCAGGGTGACGACGGCGGTGCGGGGCCCGCTACTCCATCCCGGTGATGTGGCCGAGGCCGCTGTTGCACAGCGGGAGCGCCACCGACGGGGGCACCCTGGGGAAGTACCCGTCCAGCTTCAGCAGGTGCAGGAAGCGGGCTCCGTGTGCGCCCGAGCAGCCGATCCACAGACGGCGGCCCCTGGCGTGGAGCAGCCGGTCCGCCTCGACCAGGGGGGCCGCACCGGAGCTGTCCATGAAGTCGATCTCGCAGAGGTCGGCCACGACGTCACGGTTTCCGGCGTGCCGGAGGGCGTTGCCGAGGGCACGTCGTATGAGGGGAGCGCTCACGATGTCTGCATCGCCATGGCAGGAGACGACATAGTGGTGGGGATGGGCGAGATTGAGCGTGAAAAGGTGCACCACAACTCCGGGCGTGGAGTGTCCTCAGTCCGCCGGGGTCTGGGGCGGCACCTGGTTCAGGCCCCCGTCTTTCCGAGGGGGGCCTGAAGCGCATGTTAGTGCCGTGTCACGGCGCCACGCCGATGACGCGAAATAAGCATGACGATAGGACTTATGCGGTGCGCCGGTCGTCCGGCCGAGGGCTTCACGGCTGGAGATCGGGGACCACGCTGTTGGGGTCCGTGATCACCTCCATGGCGATGTCCACCAGCTTGCGGTTGCTCCCGCGTGCCAGTCCACGGAGCGCCGTGAAGGCTTCGTCCAGGCTGGTGTCGAGCCGATGGGCGAGGAATCCCTTGGCCTGTTCGATCACCACTCGACTGTTGAGGGCGTACTGCAGCTGGTCCGCCAGGATCTCCTGGCGTCTCGTGGCCCGTTCCTGGAGGATGCCTATCGTGGCGATGTCCGAGAGGGCCTGGCCGAGCGCGGCACGCCGGTCGTCGAGCGGACCGGGTTCGTGCAGGAACAGGTTGAGCGCGCCGATGACGGTGCCCTTGTGCCGCATGGGTAGGGCACACACGCCGCGGAAACCTTCCTGTCGTGCCGCTTTGGCGAATCGTGGCCAGGGCAGGCTGGCCACCTCCTGAGCTGGGTCCGGATCCGTGTAGTCGACTCTGCGTCCCTCCGTGTAGCAGGCGACGCAGGGGCCCTGGTGCCCCTGCAACTGAAGGAGTTCCAGCAGGCGCGTCTTCTCGCTGGACGCGGCGATCAGGTGCAGCTCCCCCTGCGGATTGGTCAGCAGGATGCCGGCGCCTTCCACGTCCAGGAGCGACACGCAGTGCTCGGCGAGTCTGTTGAGGAAGTCGATGATGTCGAAGTCCTCGACCAGGGTGTCTGCCAGCTCCACGAATGCGGAGGCCAGGGCCTCTTCCCTGTCCATCACTGTGTTCCTCCCTGACCGTTCACCTCGTCACCGGGCTCTTCGGCCGGCCCGCATCGCGGACTGTTGCCGTCGCTCACCGGTTCGAAGACGAGTTGGCCGGCGGTCATCTGTCGAGCGGCCTCCGACAGGGACATCCCGGCGCTGAAGGCATGGGCCCGCATCCGGGCGAACGCCTCCTCGATGCCGACCTGCATCTGAGAGGCGGCCATACCGGTTGCCTGGTAGACCTGAAGGCTCTCCGCTCCGAGACCGAGGGTTCCGGGCTCCGACGAGGCGCTGTCCTCGGACAGCGAGAGCAACTGGTTGAGCGCCACGGTGCAGAGCAGCAGGGCGTCACGGACCTGCAAGGGCATCAGGTGCCCCGGCTCACGACGGTAGAGCGAGAGCGTTCCCAGGCGGATGGCCCCGACCTGGAGGGGGAAGGCGAAGGCCCCGCAGACGCCGTCCCCGTGGGCCTGCGGTGTGAAGCCGGGCCATCTCTCCAGGAAGCGGGGCTCCGCCAGGTCGCCCGCGGTCACGGGTTCCCGGCTGTCCCAGGCGTCGACGCTGGGCCCTTCACCCAGTGTGATCTGCAGGTCCTCCATGGCGCCGGCGACGCCGTCGGTGCTGTGCAGGGAGCCCCGTTGTTGACCGCGGCCGATGAGGATCGCCGCGGACTCCACCCCGCAGGCCTCGACCGCAAGCTCACAGACGATGGCGAGGTTCGGCAGGCCGGGAGCGGCGCGTTCGGTGAGCGCACGGTGGAGCTCCTCGGCGCGTGCCTTCATGGTGGTGCCGCCCTCGGCGTGCGGATCGTGTGGATCATGGCTGTCCGAATCGCGACCCCGGTCCCGGTCGGTGGGGATGGACGTGGGGCCGGTGCCCGCCGCCAGGTGACTGATGCGTGGATTCATGGATGTGCAACCTCCGCGACCACCGTGGTCCCGGGGCGCGGGGAGGATGGAGGGGCCGGGCGTCCCGAGCGAGGGGACCGTTGGTCCCGTCCGGCGGGCTCGAACGGCTCGAACGGCTCGAACGGCCGGGTGCGGCGCGATCCGGCCGCGCGGTACCGCAGTGGAAACGGGGCCGGACGGCTCTCCCGCAGAGCCGTCCGGCCCTGTCAGCCCTCCTTCGGTACGAGGAACGTGGGAGAGCCGGACGGACGGCTTGCTCGGCACCCAGGCAGGGGCGGGAGTCGCATGGAATTCTCCTGGAAACTAGAACTGCCTCGCGATCGGCTCGGCGTCGTGCTGGCCGTCAGGCTCGCCCGTTCCGCCTGCACCTCGATGGGGCTCGCAACCGGCGACACTGAGGCGCTCGTCAGCGTCGTGCACGCGGCAGCCCGGGACCTGTGGGGAAAAGGCTCCGCTCCCACCTTCTGGATGTCGCTGTCCGTGGACGAGGAGGTGTGCCGCCTCACCGTCCAGGGCACGGATCGGGAGAAGGCTGATCAGGAGGCGCCGCGGGCCGCACCGGACTCCGGTGGAGCACGGGGGCGACCGGTCGGCCGGTCCCGGGCCCGGAGCGCCGGATCCGCGTGCCCCGCGGGTCCGGGTGCGGCGGGAAGTCCGGTGACCGCGGCCGTGAGGCTGCGCGGCCCCACGCCATGACGCAGGACTCCGGCTGACCGGAACCGCACATGGGAGTCGCAGGTCGAAGAGCTGGTGTGACCGGTCTTCGAGGAGCGCGTACGGGGTGTAGCCGGAGCCCGTGGAGAAGACCACCCGTCCGAGGGCAGCGGTCGTGAGCCGCAGGAGGCCAAGTGGACGCTGAGGGCGTGCGTGGCGGGAGTGAGGGGCGCGCCGGGGTGTGGTGGCGTCGAGGATGCGGCGGGGCCGTGGTCGGCCGGGAGGTGGAGTCTCCGGGGGAGGTGGTCGGGGTCGGGGAGGCGCTGTGCGCCGCCGCCGTGTTCCTCCGACTGCGGCCGAAGGACTGAACCGACCGATGGTCTTCACGGGGAGCGAGTCGGGTTGTGTGCTCGTTGACCTCTGGTGGGGGCGTTGAGCCTCCACGCCTCCGCTTGGCGGTCTGCCCCGGCTTGCGCTGGGGCAGAGCCGTGTTCTGGGTGTGGCGCGTGATGGACCGGTGCCGTGCGGTGCACGGGCCGGCCAGGTCGCGTGTCGGCCGGGGTGGCGGTCAGTTCTTGGTGCAGAGGGCAGCGGTGGTGGCGTCCGAGCCGTAGGTCTCCGTGTACCAGCCGCTGGCGCTCTGGGTCGGGCCGTTCGCCAGGACGTGGGCGGTGATGCGGCTGCCGTTGGTGGTGAGGTTGTCGAGGCGGTAGCCACCGGTGGCCACGGTGCTGCCGGCCGGGCAGTAGGCGACCGACATCGGACGGTTGCTGCCCGTCCACTTGGCCGTGGGGCCCACGACGATGGTCTGCTCGCCCGGCTTCGCCTCGGGGACGCAGACGATGTTCGCGGTCACCGTGGAGTAAGCGGCGGACACCTGCCACCCGACACGGCCGTCCTGGACGATGGGGAAGCTGGCCAGGATGAACTGGTACGACTCGGTCGCTGAGCCCTGGAAGCCTCCGGTCATGTAGCCGGCGGACTGCACGGACATCCCCTCCGGGCACAGCACCGAGCTGGTGGAGACCTTGAACGTGGAGCTGTCCTGCGCGCCGGTGGGGCCCCACACGCTGGTGGCGCCGTCGGTCGCCGACGCCGGCTGGACCGCCAGCGTTGAGAACAGGGCCGCGGCGACGGAGACCACGAACGCGGCGCGTCCCAGGGGACGGTGTGCAGTCGGCCGGGCGGCGAGGGATCGCTTGAAGATCATGTTTGCGATCCTGGCAGCCGCCTCCCTCACCGCCCAAACCGATTCACCCCGATTCACCCGTACGGTCCCCGACCCGCTGTCGTCGCAGGGGGAGCCCTCATTCGGCACGGACGCGGGGCGACCGGGACACTGGGCTGCAGCGCTTCTCTTCGCCGTCACCACGCCGACGAGGGTCGGTGTGGTGACGGGAACCGCGACTTCTTCGGGC